>CAJPSG010000150.1 GCA_905373195.1 Kingella oralis | reverse complement strand
TATTAAACAACGCAAAGGCAGCCTGAAAACGGTCTTTCCCATTTTCAGGCTGCCTATTGTGCGGCTTGACCTATTTATCAGCTTGCCAACTTCGCCGCCACATCGCGCAACGCCGTGCGCAAGCCCTCTTCAATCACGGGGTGATAAAACGGCATATCCAGCATTTGCGGAATGGTCATCTTCATTTGATGCGCCCAAGCCAGCAGATGCGCGATGTGTTCCGCCGCAGGACCCACCATTTCCGCGCCCAAGAATCGCCCTGTTTGGCGGTCGGCATACACGCGCAGATGCCCTTTGTTTACGAGCATCACGCGGCTGCGCCCTTGGTTTTTAAACGACACTTCGCCAATCGCTACGCCGCATTCAAAATCGTTGCCATATTCGGCTTTCAGCGTGGCAAAACGCGCGCCGATGCTGGCGATTTGCGGGTCGGTGAACACCACGCCAATCATGCTGCGGCGCAAACCTGCTTGCACATCGGGGAAACGCCCCGCGTTTTCGCCTGCAATTTTGCCTTGGTCGGCGGCTTCGTGCAGCAGGGGGATTTGGTTGGACGCATCGCCTGCGATAAAAATATGCGGGATGCTGGTTTGCATGGTGTGCGGGTTGGCAATGGGCACGCCGCGCGGGTCTAGCTCAATGTTGAGGTTTTCCAAGCCGATGTTGTCCACATTGGGGCGACGACCCACCGCCGCCAGCGCGTAATCCGCCACAAATACGCCGCTTTCGCCGTCTTGCTCCCAGCGCACTTCCACTTTGCCCTCGGCGTTGAGCGTGGTTTCGGTTTTCGCGTCTAAATGCAGCGTCATTTCTGCGCCGAAAATTTCTACGGCTTCTTTCAGCACCACGGGGTCGGAAATGCCGCCCAGCAAGCCGCCCAAGCCAAAGATTTCCACACGCACGCCCAAGCGGGTTAAGGCTTGCCCCAATTCCAAACCAATCACGCCCGGCCCAAACACGGCAACGCTTTCAGGCAGCGTGTCCCATGAGAACACGTCGTCGTTCACAATCAATTTGTCGCCCAAGGCTTGCCATTGCGGGAACACAACGGGGCGCGAGCCTGTGGCGATGACGATGCGTTCGGCGGTGATTTGCGTGTCCTCGCCCACTTGCAGCGTGTGCGCGTCAATAAATTTTGCCTCGCCCATGATGCGTTTGCTCTCGTCCCACGCCATCACGTCTTCCACCACAAAGCCGACAAAACGGTCGCGCTCGGATTTCACGCGATTCATCACTTCCGCGCCGTCCACGCGCACAGACGATTTGTCCAAATGCACGCCAAACGGAGCGGTGTGCAGCGCGTGATAGCGGGCTTCGGCGGCGGCAATCAGCAATTTGGACGGCATGCAGCCCACGCGCGCGCAGGTTGTGCCATACACGTTGTTTTCAATCAGATACACGTTGTCGGTAAAACGCAGGGCGTTGCGAAATGCGCCCATGCCTGCGGTGCCTGCGCCGATAACGGCGATGTCTGCTTTGATTTGTTTCATGTTGATTCCTTTCGGGGTTTTGATAATAAAGTCTCGCTATTATATTTTAGATAGCGGTTGATTTTAATTAAAAGATTTAATTTGGGCGTTTAGGCAGCCTGAAATTCAAAATGGCGCGTTGGCGGCGCGCCGATATGGTTTCCATCACCAAGCCTTGTCTCAATGCCGCATTGGGCGATGAGTCGTTGCTGTTTCATGTTGTTTTCAGGCTGCCTTTAAGCATAACGAGGCAGCCTGAAAAACCTATCTGCGCCGCTACCCCGCTTCAATCACGCCCAAATCCACCAAGCCGCGATAAATGCCGTCGTCGTCAATGCTGGGGCAAACGTAGTCGGCAACGGCTTTGAGCTCGGGCACAGCGTTGCCCATTGCCACGCCAAAGCCCACGGCTTTTATCATCGCCACATCGTTTAACCCATCGCCAAACGCCATGCTATCGGCAAGGCTGATGCCCAATTTATCCAACACGGCGGCGATGCCCCGCGCTTTTGAGCCTGCTGCGTCCAAAATATCCACGCCGCTGGCGTGCCAGCGAATGGTTTGCAACGAGGGCGGCAGTAGCGCGGCAACTTCGGCATCTTGTGCGGCGGGGTAGAACGCAAGCATTTGATAGGTGGCGTATTTGCCGCAGGCGGCGGGGTCGCGGTGATACGGGATGCCCAGCGCATTGAGCGCATCGTGCAGATAATGGTTTTCGGCGATGGCAAACAAGCCTTCGCGGGCGGCAAGCACATGGGCGATACCATGCGCGGTAAGGCAGCCTGAAACGTGGGCAACAAGGGCGTTATCCAAGGGAAACGCGGCAAGGGCTTTGCCTTGGTATTCCACATATTGCCCGTTAAGCGACACAATCATGTCTATGCCGCATTCTTCAATCAATTCAACGATTTTGGGTGGGATAATGGGGATGGTGCGCCCTGTGGCGATGGCGGTGATGATGCCTTTTTGTTTCAACAATTTCAGCGCGGTTTTGGCACTTTCGGGCACATATTTTTTGCCGCGATTGATGTACAGCGTTTCGTCAATGTCAAAAAAAACGATTTTGGGATGGGGGGTCATAGCAATTCTTTGGGGATGGTGCAAACGGGGATGGGCTGGATTTTATGCTGAGTGGCGCGGTTGAGTTTTACAAATATATCAAACACTTCCTGCTCGCGCCCTGTGAGCGCGTCGCGCGTGATGCCGCGTTCAAATTGCGCCATCGCGCGTTCCAGTTCGGGATAGGTTGCGCCGATTTGTTGCTCATCGGTGCGCTCGCCATCCCACAGCCCATCGGTGGGCGCGGCGGTTTGGATGGATGGGGCGATGCCTAATTCTTTGGCGATTTCATACACTTGCGTTTTCAGTAAATCGGCAATCGGGTTGATGTCCACGCCGCCGTCGCCGTATTTGGTGAAAAAGCCCACGCCAAAATCTTCCACTTTGTTGCCCGTGCCCGCCACCAGCAAGCCATTGATTTGCCCGTAGTAATACAGCGTGGTCATGCGCAGGCGCGAGCGCGTGTTTGCCATCGCTAAATCTTGGTTGGGGCTTTTCAGGCTGCCTGTAAGCACGGTGCGTTCAAATTGCTCAAAGGTGGGCGTTAAATCTACGGTTTCGCCGCGTGTATTCGGATATTGGGCGACAAGGCTGGCGATGTGTTCGGCGGCGCGGTCAAATTGGTCAATCTTTTGGCGGATGGGCATATTGAGCAGCAGCGTGGGCAGCGCGGTTTGCGCGCAAAGCGTGGAGACCACCGCCGAATCAATGCCGCCCGACACGCCCACCACAAAGCCTTGCGCGTTGGATTGAGCGGCGTAATCGCGCAGCCAGTTGATGATGTATTGGATAACGGGTTGAGTTTGCATGAGGTTTCCTTTGTGAAATGGTTTGAGCTACGCTGAACTTCGTTTCAGGCTGCCTTTGTTGATTTTCAGGCTGCCTCTGGATGGATGAGCGGAATGATTTGGCAGCCTGAAAATAATGAGGCAGCCTGAAAAGCGCATTATAGCAAGCCGCGCCCACACGTTTTGCTGCGGTTTGCGCCGTGCATCCACCATTTTCTGCAAAACTTCGCTTCGTAAGCCGATTGTAAACAGCGCTAACAAAAACCCCAACTGTGTAAAGTTATCCAAACAAATAATAAAAATAAGTTAAAACAACTTGACCTAAATTAAGACAATGCACAGAAATAGGTTTAAAATTCTAAAATCTTAAACAGCCAAGCAACAAAAATCGCTTCGCTCCCCCTTTCAAGCTGTTTTCTACGCTTCACAATTTGACCCTTTTCACAACGTTTGAACAAAATGCAGCAGCGTTTTGGTTGTTTGAAAGCGCGCGCTGCGATTTAAGGAGCTTATGATGGAGAAGAAAGTAAAAAAACCGTTCCATTTCCCCTCCGCGTTCACCATTTTGTTGATTATTATGGTGATTGCCGTGGGCGCAACTTGGATAGTCCCCTCTGGTACATATTCCAAACTCACTTACAGCCCAACTGAAAAAGTGTTTGTCATCAAGAAACACGGCGAGGCAGACACCACCATGCCCGCCACCAAAGAAACTTTGGACAAACTCAACATCAAAATTGAGCTGAAAAACTTCACTGATGGCGTGATTCGCAAGCCCATCGCCATTCCCAATAGCTATCAGCGCGTGCCGCAACACCCCAAAGGCTTGGGCGACATTGCCGAAAGCATGGTGCGCGGCACGATTGAAGGCGCAGATGTGATGGCGTTTATCTTTGTGCTGGGCGGCTTAATCGGCGTGATTAACAAAACCGGCGCATTCAACGCGGGCTTAACCGCGCTTTCCAAACGCAGCAAAGGCAATGAATTTATGATTGTGTTCATGGTTTGCGTGTTGATGGCGTTGGGCGGCACAACCTGCGGCATGGAAGAAGAAGCGGTGGCGTTCTATCCGATTTTGGTG
>CAJPSG010000149.1 GCA_905373195.1 Kingella oralis | reverse complement strand
TGCTTTGATGCCGCTTGATTTTTTTCGGCAGCATACTTTCTAGGACACCACCAAACAAAGTTTGGCTACAATATGCTTACGAACGAGAGAGTGGAGAAATAGTCTCTTTCGTATGGGGTAAGCGAAATTTACAAACTGCTTTGGCTCTCAAAGCGGAACTGAAACGTTTAAATATTACCTACGAGCGTATTATTACTGATCATTGGGAAAGTTTTGCCAAAGCATTTGCTGATTGTGAGCATATAAAAGGCAAAGCATTTACAGTAGGTATTGAAGGAAATAATTGTCGTTTAAGGCATCGTTGCGCTCGTGCCATACGGCGGTCGTGTTGTTTTTCAAAGAGCGAGTTTTACCATTTCAAAGTTTTTGATTTGGTGTTTTATTATGTAAATAATGGTTGCGTGTGATGATTAAAAAATAGGCAGCATACTTTTTAGGACATCACCCCTGAGTTAAGAGTTAATAAATTCTGTTAGAATACGACAAATTTTATCAAAATTTTGCTTTGACTAAAACAGCCGATTTTTGGATGGTTATCGCCCAAAATTTCACAATAATCCCCCAAAAAATGAGTGTTGCTATGGATACATTTGAAAAAATTCGCTTACTGCGTGAAGCTAATCATTGGACGCAAGAGGAGATGGCGGAACGATTGGCTATTTCGGTAAACAGTTATGCCCGAATTGAGCGCGGAGAGAGTAAGCTGGATTTGGATAGGCTAAAACAGATTGCTCAAATTTTTCATGTGAACATATTGGAGTTGGTGGATAGCAATCAGGGGGCGGTATTTTTTATTAGTGAATACGTTACATCCGATAATGCACATGGCAGTGGGAGATTTAATAGCCATAATCATTACTATGGCACGGCTGGGGATTTGGCGGCGGAAGTGGAAAAGCTGAATTTGATTGTGCGCCACAAAGATGAAATTATTGCGCAGCAGGCGCAGGAATTAGCAACATTGCGAAAAATGGTTGAATTACTGGAAAATCAATAGGTGCAATGATGAGGCAACCTGAAAACGCAAAATACCGTTTTCAGGCTGCCTTTCATCCGCCCACTATCCCCTACTCCGCTTTCAACCTACTCAAAAAACTCTTGGTGCGCTCATGCTGCGGGTTGGCGAACAGAGTTTCGGGCGAGCCTTGTTCCACAATCACGCCGCCGTCCATCACCACCACCACATCGGCGACATCCAGCGCGAACTTGATTTCGTGGGTGACCACGATCATCGTCCAGCCTTCAGTGGCGAGGGCTTTCATGGTGTTGAGCACATCTTGCACCAGCTCGGGGTCTAGCGCGGATGTGGGTTCGTCAAACAGCATCAATTCAGGCTGCAATGCCAATGCTCGGGCGATGCCCACGCGTTGTTGCTGCCCGCCCGATAGTTGGTAAGGGTATAAATCGGCTTTGTCTGCCAGCCCAACTTTGGCGAGCAGGGCTAGGGCTTCTTCGCGCGCTTGCGCTTTGGGCTTGCCTTGCACTTGCACGGGGGCTTCCATGATGTTTTCCAACGCGGTTTTGTGTGGGAACAGGTTGTATTGCTGGAACACCATGCCCGATTTGCGGCGCAGGGCGAGGATGTCTTTTTTGCTGGGATGCTTGGCAAAATCAACACTTACAATAGGCTCACGCTCAAAGCAGATGCTGCCTTGCTCGGGAATTTCCAGCGCGTTAAGGCAGCGCAAAAAGGTGGTTTTGCCCGAGCCTGATGGTCCAAGGATAACGACTACTTGCCCTTTGGCGATGTCTAAATCTACGCCGCGCAGGATGGTGTTGTTGCCGAAGGTTTTGTGGATATTGCGGATTTGTATCATGGGGAACTTTCGGGACTGATGGGTTGATAGGCAGCCTGAAAAAGGTTGAATGGGTTTGGCGTGGCAAAGGCAGCCTGAAAAGGGGATGCGCAAACCATGCGATAAATATTTAGAACTGCCCAAATGGTTTTTCAGGCTGCCTATATGCGCTTAGGCAGCCTGAAAACGTTTATCTTGCCACATGGCGGTCAAAGTGTTTTTCCAAGCGCGCTTGGGCAACGAATAGCACCCAGCAGAACAGCCAATACACCAGCCCCACTTCAATGTAAACGGGCAGAAAGTCGTACGACAAATTGGCGTATTGCTGGGCAACGCGGAATAGCTCGGTTACGGTTACAAACGATGCCAGCGAGGTTTCTTTAAACAAGCCGATAAACGAATTGCTCAGCGGCGGCACGGCAACGCGCAAGGCTTGCGGCGCAATGATACGGCGGAAGGTTTGCATATACGTCATGCCGATGGAAAAGCCCGCCTCCCATTGCCCTTTGGGCACAGACAAAATAGCCGCGCGCACGGTTTCCGAGCCATACGCGCCCACGTTAAGCGAAAAGCCAATCACAGCGGCGGGGATGGGGTCAATAAACACGTTCATCGCGGGCAAGCCGTAGAACACGATGGCAAGCTGCACCACCATAGGCGTGCCGCGAATGATGGAGATGTACACCTTCAATATCACCAGCACCATGCGGTGCAGCCAGCCGCCGCGTGGCATCACGCGCACGAGCGCAACGGCGGTGGCAATCAACATGCCAAACACAAACGATGCCAACGTGAGCGGCACGGAAACCATAAAGCCCGATTTCACCAACGGCACAAACGCGTCCATAACCAACTGGGCGCGTTGTGGGGTCATAAAGGGCAGATTTTGTAGGAAATTATTTAACACTGATGTCTTTTCCGAAGAATTGTTCGCCCAATTTTTTCAATGTGCCATCGGCTTGCAGCTCTTTCATTGCGCTGCTGAATTTGGCGATGGCTTCGTCATTGCCTTTGTTGGTAATCAAACCTGAGCCAACGCGTTCTTCTTTGGGCGCGTGCCATACGATTTTCACGTTGGCATTGGCGTTTTTCTTCAAATAATCCAATACCGCAAGCTCGTCGTTGAGCGTGGCATCGGCGCGTTTTTGTTCAATCAGCGTGAGCGATTGCGCCAAGCCATCCACGGGCACCAACTCTGCGCCTGCTTCTTTGGCTTTTTCGCCAAAATTGCTGGTGAGCGATTGCGCGGTTTTCACACCTTTAATATCGGCTGGGCTTTTGATTTTGTTGTCATCCTTGCGCACCACCAACACCGCGCCGCTCCAACTGTATGGCTCGGATTTGTCAAAGGTGGCTTGGCGTTCGGGCGAAGTTAAGCCGACTTGGTTGGCAACCACGTCAAAGCGTCCTGCTTTTAAGCCTGCCATCATGCTGTCCCATTGGGTTTCGCGAAATTCCACTTTAACGCCTAATTTTTCGGCAACGGCGCGGGTTACTTCTACATCGTAGCCTGTGAGTTTGCCGTCTTTGTCGTGGTAGCTAAATGGCGCGTAAGTGCCTTCTGTGCCTACGGTAATCGTGCCTTTGTTGTTGATGCGCTCAATCAGGCTGCCTTGCGGATTGGCGGCAGGGGCGGCATCGGATACGGCTGGCACGCTGCTGGTTGCGTTGCTGGCAGCGGGCGCATTGCTTGGGCTGGCGGTTTGGGCATTGTTGGCAGGTTCGCCACCGCAGGCGGCAAGCAGCAATAGAGCGGCGGCGGAAAGGAGGGTTTTGGTCATGACGGGTGTCCTTATGTTAATTAGCGTAAAGCGGCGCATTCTACTTTAAAAATGGCTTTTGCCAAAGAATTGCGGGTTATATCTGTTAGACAGTTTTCAGGCTGCCTTGATGTGTTTGGTTTAAGGCAGCCTGAAACCTTGTTATTATTCTGTTTTTTGTTTACAGGACAACAGACCATGCAAGAAATCGCCACCAACGAACTCAAAGGCAAACGCGGTTTGCAACGGATTATCAACGCGGCGGGCTATTCCAAAGATGGTTTAATCGCGGCATATCGCCATGAGGCGGCGTTTCGGCAGCTGGTGTGGCTGCACGCGGTGTTGTTGATTGCGTTGTGGTGCGTGGATGTGGAACCTGCGATGCGGATGATTTTACTGGCAGCTTCGTTTGTTTCGCTGATTGTGGAATTGCTGAACTCGGGCATTGAGGCGGTAGTGGACGATATTTCGCTGGAAATCCGCCCGCTGGCAAAACGTGCTAAGGACGTGGGCTCGGCGGCGCAAATGTTGGCTTTAACGATGCTGGTGATTTTGTGGACGATGGCGTTATGTCTGTAAATATAAACATGAATTTGGAGACCGCCGCGCTGCCTGTATTCCGCCTGATGGGCATGGCGATACCAATTAGCTTTACCCGCGAGGCGAAGGATATTGAGCTGGCGTGGGAGCAGTGGCACAGCGGCAGCCTGAAAAGCCAAAATCAAACCCAACCGCCCGCGCCCATATTCACAACCCACTCTCACAGCAACCCCTTTTTCAGGCTGCCTTACCCCTTTCCGCCCCGCCCAATAGGCGACCTGAAAACCAATAAAAGGACATCCCC
>CAJPSG010000148.1 GCA_905373195.1 Kingella oralis | reverse complement strand
AGGGTTTCGTTGCTGGCTTGGATGTTGGGGTAGCACAAGACGTGTTTCAGGCTGCCTTGGGGGACGTAGGGGCGTTGTGGGATAAAGAGCGTGTGGCGTTTTTCAGGCTGCCACACGTTGCCGCTGCTGCCAAACGCCCATAAGCCTGCGAGCATGCGCAGGGTGGTGGTTTTGCCGCAGCCTGATGGGCCTTTAATCAGCAGGCTTTGCCCTGCGGCAGCCTGAAAATTCAGGTTATCCAGCAGGATGTCGCCGTTGGCGCGGTACACGGTTACGTTTTGGATTTTCAGGCTGCCTTGGCTGATTTGGCGTTGCGGTTGTTGGTCGTGGTGCGGCTCTTCCATGCTGGTCATAAAGCCGTATAGCCGCTCCAAGCGGGCGCGATAGACGGTGAAGCGTCCGTAAAACAGGCGGAAAAACGATAGGGCTTGCTGCAAGCGGGCGAAGGCTTGCACGGTTTGTTGGATGTCACCGAGCTTGATTTGCCCTGCAAACAGGCGCGGGGCTTGCAACAGAATGGGGAAGAGTTTGATGCCGCTGGAAAACATATCGTTAAAGCCGCCGAGCAACACGCTTTGACGGGCGATGCGCCATTTGTTGCGGATGATGGCGGTAAAGCGTTGGTTGAGCGATTGTTGTTCCTGCGCTTCGCCGCCGTAAAAGGCAACGGATTCGGCGTGGTCGCGGATGCGGATGAGCGAATAGCGGTAATCGCCGTTGAGTTTTTCGTTTTCATAATTGTGGTGAATCAACGGTTTGCCTATCCACATGGCAACAAAGGTGGCAAGAATCACAAAGATAAACACGAAATACACAATGCCATGCGGAATGCTGATACCAAACACGGTGAGCACGCCTGCCAAGCCCCACAGCACGATGGCGAACTCCAACGATGTGAGCACGGAATTGAGCATGCCACGCACAAATTCAATGGTGGAAACGATGAAATCTTGCGCGTCTTGCTGGATACGTTGGTCAATGTTATCGGGGGTGTGGCGTTTGCTTTGCAGGCGGTAGTAGTTTTTGTCGCTAAGCCAGCGTTGAATCAGCACGGCGTTGAGCCGTTCGCTCCATTTAATGGCGATGGCTTGGTCAAAAAAATCGTTTACCGCGCCGTTAAACGCGCGTAGCAGCACCACGCTGGCATTCATGGCGGCAAACAGCCAAAACGCGCTGGCGTTCATTTCTTGCATGGAAGTGTAAAGCCCGCTGGTCATAAAGGTGCTGAACACGTTGAGCCGCACTTCGGTGAGCAGCAGCACAATCATGGCGGAAATCATCAGCAGGGCGCGGCGGGCGGTTTTTTTGTCTAAACAGGGGCGCAGGACGTGCCAAAATTCGCGCCCGAAGCGCGTGTATTGCAGCAGCCAGACAACAATCATCAGGATAACGGCAACGCTGATAAAGGTTTGCAGCAGCCAGATGGGGGTGGCAAACAGTTCTTGCTGCCATTTGGGGAGTTGGGTGGACATGGTGGGATGGGGGAGTGAGGCAGCCTGAAAAAGCGTTTCAGGCTGCTGTAAGCTGTAAATAAAGATACCGAAAGGCAGCCTGAAACGATTTTCAGGCTGCCTATTTATGCGCGTAACGCCGTCATCAGAACGAATAATCCGCTTTCAACCAGAACGTGCGCGGCATGCCGACTACGGCGAAGCTGCGGTCATATTGCCCGCGTTGCACTTGCCAGTAGTTTTTGTTGAACACGTTTTCCACCGCGCCGCTCACGGTGAGCGTGTTGCGCTCGCCAAATTTTTTGGTATAGCGCGCGCCGATGTCCACCAGCGTGTAGCTTGGGAAGGCATATTTTTTCTGCGTGTCTTGGTACGATTTGCCGTAATACTGCACGTTGGCATTCAGCGTTAAACCTTGCACAAACGGCGTATCCCATTCGATGCCTGCTTTGGCAATCACACGAGGGCTGGCAACTTGCACGCCGTTAATCAGCATATCGCGCGAGTTGGGATAATTTTTCAAATCGGCGCGCAAATACATCAAGCCAAAGCTGGGGCGCAAGGTTTTGTTCAGCAGATTGCCATACACGTTGAACTCGATGCCGCGGTTGCGCTCGGTGCCTTGCTCATCGCCCGCCGCGCTGCCTTTGGCTTTGTATTTGGCAAAATCGGATTTGTTGCCATAAGTCAAGCGGCCGTTGGCGTTGGTTTGGCCGCGCCAGTAGCCGGGGCGTTTGATTTGGAACAGGCTCAGCGTGGTTACCACATCGCCCCAGTTTTTGCGCACGCCCAATTCAAATTGACGGCTTACGCGCGGTTTTGCCATCGTGGTGTTGCCGTCATCATCGGTTTTGATGTCGGCGGGTTCAAGGTCTTGCATATAGTTGCCATACACCACCAAATCGGGTGAGGGCAACCATGCCGCCATCAGCATGGGGCTGATGCGGTGCGATTTGCCTGTTTCGTTGGCTTTTTTATCTGTGTATTCAACGTGTTGTAAACGCCCGCCCACAGTCAAGCGCAGCGAATTATCCAAAAAGCCCAGCGTGTCGGACAACGCCAAGCTGTTTACTTTAATTCGCGCGTCTAAGTTGGCAGAATTTTCCCAAGTATTGGGGTAATCGGGTTTAAACGCTTCTAGTTGCCCTGCGATATTGCCACGCTTGGGGTAAATGGTGGCGGTGCTTCTGCCCGCTGCCGTGCCGCGATAGGTGGCGCGTTGGCGGATAATGCGGTCAAACGCGGTGCTCCAATTGTGCGAAACGGGGCCGGTGTAAAACTCGCCACGCGCCGATAAATTCATACTCAATGTGCGGAAATATTGGTCGGTTAGGCGAGCGGTGCCGGTGGTGTATTGGTTGGCGGTGTTGCACGTGGCGGTGGCAGTGCGGCAAATGGTGGGGGAAATCAGCGTGCCGTAGTAACGCGCTTTGTTGTAGCCGATGCCACCTGTGATTTGGAAGCTGTGGTCGGTGTCGTATTCAAACGTGAGCATATTGGTTTGACCCACGGTGTTTTGCCAGTTCCAAGCGGGCAGCAGGTTGGTTTTGCCATCGGGCGCGCCATACAGCTTGCCTGCGGCGTTTTGAATGTCTTGCATACGGGCGCGGCCGCCGTTGGTTTTGCGTTTGGCGTACACGCTGTCAAATGCAACGCGCAATTTTTCGCCGCGGTAATCGGCGTTCAGGGCGAATTCTTTGTCGTCTTCTTTATAACCATCGCGCGGGGTATCGCCGTGGCGCAATTTGGTGTTGGCGCGGATACCAAATTGTTTGCTCTCGCCAAAGCGCTGTCCGATGTCGGCGGTGGTTTGCACGCGGCTGTCGCTAAACCATGCCAAGCCGACTTTGCGATTGCCTTCATCGCTGGCTTTTTTGGTTTCAATGTTTAATGCGCCTGATACTGCGCCTTCGGGGTCCATGCCTGTTACGGCGGTGGACGCGCCTTTAATCAACTGCGCCGAGCCAACGTGCACATCTGCTGTGCCTTGCGTGCCATACATGCCTGCCAAGCCATTGACGCTAAATTGGCGTGCGTCTAGCTGGAAGCCGCGAAAATACAAGCCTGTGAGCGTGTTGCTTTCGCCGCCAAACGCCATCACGGAAGCATCGGTGCTGGCAATGGCATCGGTGAGCGTGCGGGCTTGTTTGTTGTTGATGCGTTTTTCATCGTAATTGACTACGGTGATGGGCGCGGTAAAGGCGTTGGCACGACCGAGTAGGCTGAGATTGACGCGGTCGCGCATATCGCCGTCGCTGGCGATGGAATACGAGCGCGCAGCGTGCACCGTTTTGCGGTCGGCTTTAACGGTTACGTTTTGCAGGGTTTGCGTTTGCGCTGCGCCGGCTTCGGACTGCGCGGCGGTTTCAGGCTGCATGGCGCTGTTGTCGCCGTTGTCGGCGATGGCGAATTGGGCGAAACCCAAGCCGAGCAGGGCGAGTGTGATTTTGTTTAATTTCATGATTGGATTTGTTAAGGTTGGTTAAAAAGCGCGCAGATTATAGCAGAAGTGCAAGGCGGTAATGCAAATTAGTTTTATTTGTTGTGCGGCGGCGTTTGGCGGATGGTTGCAGGGCAAGATAGGCAGCCTGAAAACGCCTTTGCTCGGTTTTCAGGCTGCCTTAAACCGCGCTACGCCGCGTTCGCTCACAAAATGGCGCACGCGAATATCGTGGTTTTGCGTGGGCAGTTGGGGCAGGCTTTGGCAGGCGAAGCCTGCGGCGATGGTTTGCGGGCGCAGGCTGCGCGGGGTGGCGGCGAGGGTGCAATCGTAATAGCCGCCGCCTTGCCCGAGGCGGTAGCCGCGCTGGTCTATGCCGACAATGGGCAACACCATAATATGCAGCGATTGGGCGCGGATTTTGTTGCCACAAAATTGCGGCACTTGAATTTTGCTGCGCCGCCGAACGTCGCATCAACCGCGCGCTTAAACGCTTTATCAAGCGCGGCAA
>CAJPSG010000147.1 GCA_905373195.1 Kingella oralis | reverse complement strand
AATCAAAACTTTCAATTTTCAATCCCAATCTGTGCGTATCGAGTTTAAAAACGGCGAGCCGTTGTTCTGCTTGACTGATGTGGCACAAATCCTTGAAATTCAAAATACAAAATCATCACGTTTCAATCTGAAAGAAGATGGGGTACATAAAATGTACCTCACCGACAAACTAGGCAGGAATCAGGAAGCAACCTTCATCAGCGAACCCAACCTGTACCGCGTGATTTTCCGCTCCAACAAAACCGAAGCCGTCAAATTCCAAGATTGGATTTTTGAAGAAGTCATCCCGCAAATCCGCAAAACAGGCGGCTACCAAATCCCGCCCAAAACCACCGTTGCCGACCGAACCCCGCTGCGCCAAGCCGTTTCCGCGCTGGTCGGCAAATGCAATATTGATTACTCGTCCGCCTATAACATGGTGCATCAGCGTTTCGGTGTGGAATCCATTGAAGAGATTGCCGCCGACAGGCTGCCCGATGCCGTCGCCTATATCCATGCCTTGACCCTGCATTCGGGATTATTCGGCGAAGTGTTGGACAGGCTGCCTGAAACGGGGGCGTATGCCGTGCTTTCCGAACGGGAACTTTCCAACTTTGCCACGGCAACCTACTACCTCGATTGGGCGACCCGCCAACTGTACGATTTGAGCGAGCCGTTGAAACAACTGGGGGCGCGTGATAAGGGCGTTGCTGCATGGACGCTGCGGCACGAATCGCACAGTTGGCTGAAGCATTGCCGCGAAACGTTGCAACGGGTGCAGCCCGAAATGCGCGATGCGTATTTCCGCGAGCATGTGGCGAGCAGCCTGCGCCGTATGGATGCTTTGATGCGGGGTTGATTTCATCGCGGTATTTCCTTTTTTCCCTGCCGCCCGTTTTTTTAAGCGGGCGGTTTTTTCATCTTTGATGCAGGCTGCTTTGTTCAATCCGCCCCAAATTTGGGTTGGTTAATGTTTTCAATTACTTATCAATCTGCCAGTTTTCCGATTTGAAATCGGAAAATTCCAACCGTACTCATCATGGCTACGGTTTGTGGTCATCATGCCCACAGTTCACAAACCCTTTGCAGCAGTCCCAAAACCGCTTATCCAGCAGGTCTGTTGTTTCGCAATCCAGCCAATCCGCCAATGCCTGCACCGTTCCCCATTTGGGCAGACGCTCGCCGTTTAACCAATCCTGCACCGCGATGACGCTTACCAGCACACTTGAATTGCTGCGCTGCCATGCGCTCAACACATCGCCCGCTGCGGCATAAATCTTTGTAGCGTTAGGGTTTGCGATTAAGCCCTTTTCTCCCAGCAAGGCGCGAAACCGCCACATAAAATCATCTTGCGCTGCACGTTGGCGATACATTGCATTTAGTCCCATCCCAACTTCTCCACATAATCCCGTCGCTTTGCCACCACATCATCCGAGGCAGCCTGAAACCGCCCATTGCTGCATTCACTGCGGCACGGGATAAACCGCCACGGCTCGCCCTTTTTGCATACCACCGATGCCGATTTCCAGCCCCAGTAATCCGCTGCGGCGCGAAAGTCGGCGTGTTGGCAGTTGAGGCAGATGTTTTCAGGCTGCATATTCCGCCCCCTGTGCCAACGCTTTCTGCCGCGCCTGTTCAAACCGTTCGCGCTCGGCTTGGCGTTCCCTTTCCGCTTCCGCTTCCAACCAATGCGGCTGCCCGATTTTCGCTTTCAAAGGTTCAAGCAACGCGGCAATGCGTTTGGCTTGTTTGGTTTTGTCTTCAAGGCTCAACGGCTTGCCTGTTTCCAGCAAATATCTGGCTTCGTCTGCTTCGCTGGGCAACAGCGCATTGGCGTGCGATTTGGTCAATCTGCCTTGTTCCACCGCCTGCATAATCGCTTGCGTCATCTGCTGCTTGTCGGTGCCTGCCGACACAAACCATTGAGGCTTCTCCCCCGTTTTCAGGCTGCCCGCAAGGCGGTTATAGGCTTCCTTGAATGCCATTCTCGCGCCTACCTTGTCGCCCGCATCCAGTAAGCCCTGTGCGCCCATGCCCATAGCCTGCATGGCAATTTCAGGGATAACCAGCGTCAAACTCTCGTTTTTCCAGCTATCCACCAACAGCCCAAACGCCTCATCCGCTCTAATCAAGCCTGTATCCATGCGCGACAAAATGGCGGCAAGGGTTAAGCGTCCCGTCAATTCACGGCGGCAGCGGTTAAGCGCGTTTAACACCGCTTGCGTGTCGTATTCCAGCAAGTCGTTCAACATCGCATTTAACGCGGCGGGCGATAGTTGCGTCCCTGTTAATTCCGCGCAAACGGTCAAGGCTTGCCCAATTTGGATTTCTTTGTTTTGCATGATTAATTTCCCCCTGCTTGGCGTTGCGCTTCCCGCATGGCGAGTACTCGCTGCAACGTGTCAAAATTGCTTTGCGTGTTTTCGGTTTGTTTGGCTTGGGTTTGCGTCATCTGCTGCCCCGTTAGCCAGTCCGTGCGTATCGCCTGCAAGCTGGCAATCAAGGCTTTCAGGCTGTGCCGTTCCCGCACGAAGTAGTAGCCGTTGTGAGTGAGGTAGTAGGCAACAAGCTGCGGGGCTTCCTGCCCGCCAACGGATTTAACCAAGTTGGCAATCAAGGCGTTTGTTTGCGCGTTTCGTAGCGGCTCAATGCCGTAGCGTTGCAGATAGGCTTGACGATACGCTTGCCATGTTTGCGCGTTGGCAGGGTTGCTGGATTTTTTGGGCTTGTCGGCAGGTAAGATTTCAGGCTGTGTGTCCGCAACAACGGCGTTTTCAAGCTGCCTGTCTTCAACCAAACCAACATCGGCGGCGGTTTCGCTTGCGAAAGCGCAAAGTGGGTCGCAACCAGAAGAAAGTCTATGTTGAAAGTCTATGCTGGAAGTCTGTGTATATTGCTGATTCAAATTTGCATCTTGGCGTATCAACTCTGAATCTTGACGCTGCAATTCTGAATCATCGTTGTTCAAATTTGCATCATCACTATTCAAATCTGCATCTTGATGCTGCAACTCTGAAAAATCCAAAACAGCAGCGTCATAGTTCACGCGATACCATTTCTTTTTATCCATTGGGATATCGTTATAAGCATCGGTGGTAACCAATACGCCCAACTCTTCTAGCTTGCGAACAATGCGCCCAATCTTGTGTTTATTCTCAAAGAATGGAAACATCTCTATCCATTTCTCATATGTGTTATATACCCAGCGTTTGCCATCAAAAACATTCTTAGAACGCTCGCAAAGCCAGTGAATCTGCTGAATAAAAACTGCTTCTTCCAAGCCAATGCGTGCCGCCAGTTTGGGTAACACCATTAAAGGATAATCGTTAATCAATAGGTTGCTCATTGCTTATTCTCCGACTGTTCCAAAACAGCATTAACCGCTTCGCCAATCGCCAACGCTAATTCTTGGTTTTCTGCACGTTCCAATAAATCGTCAATGCTTGCCAATAAGGCATCATCTGATAATCTGCTTCTAATAATTGCCATGATTAAACTCCCAACTTCTCCGCAATCTTGCTCATGCCCTTAGGCGTTAAATAAACCTGCGTGGCGATGCGCTGCTCGCCTGTGGATTTGCTTTCGTACTGATGCACGCTGTGAGTAACGTAGCCGCTGCGCACCTTGTCCTGATAGCCCAACCACACCCCGCTCCCCCCGCTGCGATACAACCAACCATGCTGCGCCAGACAGTCAAACAACTGCTTGGGCGGCATCTTCAACATCTTCGCCGCCTGCGTAACCGTCAAATCACCTTGCGCCACTTCAATTCGTGCCAACGCTTCCGCTTTGGGCGCAAGCTCGGCAATTTGCGCCGCTTGCTGCTGATTGCGCTCTGCCAAGTCCGCAGCCAAGCGCAAGGCTTCGCTAAACGTTTGCGGTAGGCTGCCTGAAAGCCGTTTCTCGCAGTCAATAAAATACTGCCGCGCCTGCTTGCCTTGGGCGTTGCGCTCCACCATGCTTAACTCTTTTGCCATGTCCAGCGATAAGGCATATTCAATGCGCCCACGCTGCCCAAAGTCGCAAGTGTCTGTTTTTAGAATATCATTTTTTCCAGAGTGCAAAATATCGGCAAAATCGCCGCCTGTTTGCGCCATCGCCAAACCTGCCGCCAGTTCCACGCGGACATAATCCACGTTCTCCACAAAGCCATAATCGGCGATGCGTTTTTTAATCCAATCGGCAAAGTGCATTTTGTTGCCCAAAAACGCATGAAGCTCACGCGCATTGACTGTTTGTTGCGCTTGCCCAGCTACGGGGCGATTGACGAGGGTAAATAATTCGGTCATAATCAAATCTCCATCAAATCTTCGTTACATTGAGTCCACGTTTACCGCGTGGGCTTTTTCTTTGCGGTCTCTCCCGCCGTCAAGCGTCTGTTCCGCTTTGCCAAATCCGTGTAAGATTGAGTTTCCACACAACAACC
>CAJPSG010000146.1 GCA_905373195.1 Kingella oralis | reverse complement strand
CAACAGTAGCATCTGTTGCTTCTTTGGTGCGGTCGCCACGCAAGTAGTTCAAGCGGTCTTCGCCACGCGCATCGTTTTCACCATCGTGTTTCAGGCTGTTTTTTTGGTCTTGGGTTAAGTTACCCCAAGTAAGATTCACACCTTGGTTGCCATTCCATGTAACCAAGTTACGGGTGGTGTAATCACGACGGGTTAAACCTGTTTTGCCTGTTGCGCTACAAGTTCCTGCTCCCGCATCAGCAGTGCCACCATCCAGTAAGCAGGCTGAATCCCAAGCTGCTTGTGGTGCAACGCTTACATTGCCGCGTGCAATTACCAAGTTTTTCGCTTGAACTTGCCCAGTCCAGAAATAGTTGTTGTAGAAAGACATATAAACTTGAGTACCTTCTACGATTTGCGAATCAGGGTTATTCACCGAAATATTACCTTCGGATTCGGTAATAGATGAAGCTTTAAAGCAAGTTACATCGTGGTTATTGTGTGATCCACCTGTTGAACCCATAAAACCAAAACGGAATGCTCTAGGCAAAGGACCATTGGTTCTTACCAAATCTTGTTCCATCATAATGGCTTGGAATTCACCGCCATCATAGGAATACCACACGCTGCCTTTACCTGTTTTATCAATACGAATCCGATATTGGATAGGCTTGGCTTGGTCGCGGCTTCTTGCACTTGGGAAGTCCATTGATTGCGGTAGTTTTTTATATGCTAGGAATTTATAGTCATATAAGCGGATAGGCTCAGGCGTTTTATCTGTATCATCCACTCTTAAATCTTTTTGCCCATCAGGCAAATATTTGCTCTGAATGGTTTGATACCCATAACGGCACATATGTTTGATGTGCAGTTCGGGTTGATTATCTTGACCACTGGTTCCCTGGAATAACTGTCCAAATTTTTTCGTCCACCATTCGTTTTTGAATGCTTGCAATTTGTCAGATGGTACTCTGCCCCAGCCGTGGTAGGTATAAATATCTTGCAGCCAATCGTTGTAGAGATAACTGAATGCAATATTTCCTTTACCACGAATACCAATGGTATCAGGGAAGTTATTGTAGCCATCACGTCTTGAACCATCGGGTCTGAGATTAGGACCTGTACGGGTATTATCACCCACGGGGCTATTTGAAGTATAACCACCAGACCAAGGCATATCCATGGCACCATTTAGGAAGTTACCAAATTCATCCATACCAATACCGATGTAGGCACCATCTACGCCACTATACATCGGGTTTATATTGGAGCATGGATAACCTAATGAACCACCTGATGCGCCTAATGTAACAGGGCGGTCAGCATCAGCTAAGAAGAAAGTCATACCATCGGCACCTGTACCGCCCCATGTATAGGTGGTAAAGGTAATATCTACACCATCATTGGTTGGGAAAGGGTCAGTAGAAACAATACCGCCTACTTTTTGACTTTCAGCTGGTGTCAAACGCAATGCACCTTTACCATCGTCATCATTGTTCGTTGGACATCTGCCGGGAGCGCCTGCGCTGCCTACTGTGGCAGGGGCTGTGGGATTTGTAGGGCTAGAAATAGATGCCCCCCTAGCTGTGCCAGTAGTGGGAGCTGCATTAGATGTTAAACATGCTGCATTGATAGCGGGGTTAGCAGAAGGGTTGTTAGTTAAACCACCACCTGGCAAAGGCATATACCAATTTTGTGTGGTTCTGCCCTTTGTAAAATCCTCGTTAATCAATACGGCATTGGCCACGGGCACAATGTAGCAGATTGACGCTAAACCTATGATTATCGGTTTGAGGCGAAGTTGTTTTTTGCGTTTCATGATTCTTGTCCTTTATCCACGAACAAACTTTAAAAGTAAATGTTTTATATTTTAGCAATTTATGTTCCAAATATAACACATTATTTTATTTCGATTTTACCTTTTTTTGCGTTATGGATGTTGGGCTTTTTTGTGTTTTTTTAGGCAAAAAAATAGCACGTTCGGCGGGGAACGTGCTGGAAATTATTCTTTGGAGATATGCTAAATTGCGTTTAACTGCGCAAGATGGGCGTATTCTAGCTAACAATTTTTGTTTTGGCAAGGAAAAGCGACAAAATTTGTCATATTTTTTGTTGAGGCAGCCTGAAATTTGGTTGTTAGTTTTGTTTTATTGCGATTTATTGTTTTAAATCATTGTGTTATTTATTTTTAAGCTGCTGGGTTAGGTTTTGTTAAAATGTGCGCTTTTTTGATGATTGCGGGAATTTTATGTTTCGTTGTTTCTTTTTGAATCGGAAGTGGCAGGGGTGGGCTTGGATTGGGGCGGCTGTGATTTTGGCTTCCATTTGGTTTAAGGTGGAATTGGATGTGCAAATCAATGAGTGGTTTGGGGTGTTTTATGATGGGATTCAGGATATTTTGAAGTCGCCTAATTCGGTTACGTTTCCGCAGTTTTTGGCTCGGTTGTTGGTGTTTGCGAAAATTGCGGGGGTGTCAATTGCGCTGACGGTTTTGTTGGATTTTTTTAGTAAGCATTACATTTTTCGTTGGCGTTCGGCGATGACGGAATATTATGAGGCGAATTGGCATTGGGTGCGGCAGGTGGAGGGGGCTTCGCAGCGGATTCAGGAGGATACGATGCGTTTTGCGCGAACGATGGAGGCTTTGGGGGAGAGTTTTATTCGGGCGGTTTTGACTTTGGTGGCGTTTTTGCCGCTGTTGTGGGCGTTGAGCGAGCGGGTTACGGTGTTGCCTTGGGTGGGGTATGTGCCGCATTCGTTGGTGTTTGTGGCGTCGGTGTTTTCTATTGTGGGGACGGTGGTTTTGGCGGTGGTGGGGGTGAAGCTGCCAGGGTTGGAGTACAACAATCAGCGGGTGGAGGCGGCGTATCGTAAGGAGTTGGTGTTGGGGGAGGATGATGCGATGCGGGCGCAGCCTGAAAATTTGCGGGCGTTATTTGGGGCGGTGCGGCGCAATAATTTTGTGTTGTATGCGCATTATTTGTATTTTGATTTGGTGCGCTGGTCTTATTTGCAGTTTGCGGTGGTGGTGCCTTATATGGCTTTGGGCCCGAGTTTGATTGCGGGGGCGTTGTCGCTTGGGGTGTTGCAGCAGGTGGTGCGGGCGTTTGGGAAGGTGCAGGATGCGTTTCAGTTTTTGGTGCAGTCGTGGACGACGATTGTGGAGTTGATGTCTATTTATAAGCGGTTGCGGGAATTTGAGCGGCAGATTGTGGTTAATCAGGGAAATGGTGTGGTTGCTGCTATGGTTTCAGGCTGCCTGAATGGGATTGGAAGTAATCGGAAGATGGGGATTGGATTGCGGCGCAGGGTTATGGTGCGACAGGCTATACGAACGAGAATGATGCGATAGTTTTACTTTGCTGAACTCGTTTTCAGGCTGCCTTATTGGTGGGGCGTATAGGCAGCCTGAAAAAAGGGGATAACGATAAAAGCACGCTTGTTGGGGCGTGCTTTTTTGTGTTTACCACATCATGCGTTGTGGGTTGTCGTTATACCAGCGGTTTGGGTATTCGCGGCGGTTGTTGTCGCGCCAGTCGCGTTGGTCGCGATAATCGCGGCGGTCGTAATCGTTGCGGTAGCGGCGGTAGTCGTCGTAGTTGCGGATGCGTTCTATGCGGGCGTTGCGCGATGGGCGGTAGTCGCGGGGGAGGCGGTTGTAGTCGCGGTCGTAGTAGTGATTGTCGCTGGTGTTGAAGAAGAGTAGGCTGGCTACGTCGATGGTGGCGGCTGTGGCGACGGCGTTGGTGAGTGGGTCGTCGGAGATGGTGCAGCCTGAAAGTGCGCCTGCGAGGATGCTGGTGGCGAGGATTGCGCTGATGTTGCGTTGCCATTTATTGTGTTGTGCCATGGTGTGTCCTTTGTTGGCGGTTGAAATGGGCGGTATTGTGGCAAGCGGTGGGGATGGGTGTATAGCGGGTTTGTGCAAAGTTGGGTGGGCGAATGTTAGGCAGCCTGAAAATGTGTTAAGGTGGTTTGGGGGCAAGCGGGATGTGTGCGAAAGGGTTGGGTTTGGCGCGAGGGAATAAACGTGTTTTCAGGCTGCCTTGATGGGGTGGCGATTGCTGGATTTTTTGCTTATATATAATGTGTCGCGTTTTGGCGCGTTGCCAAAAGGTGTTGGATTCGTTTTCAGGCTGCCTTGGGAGGGCTGATGGATAGTGTTTTGTTGGGTTTGATTTTGGCGGGCTTTGCGGCGGGGCTGATGGATGCGGCGGTGGGCGGCGGGGGATTGTTGCAAATTCCTGCGCTGTTTGGTTTGCTGCCGAGCAGCACGCCTGTGCCATCGGTGTTGGGGGTGAATAAGTTTGCTTCGTTTTCGGGCACAGCGATGGCGGCGGGGCAGTTTGTGCGACGGGTGCGCGTGCCGTGGCGAATGTTGTTGCCTGCGGGGTTCAGGTTGTTTAACAGAGATTGGGATGGGTTTTCGGATGAGAAATGC
>CAJPSG010000145.1 GCA_905373195.1 Kingella oralis | reverse complement strand
ACCCCGCCGAAACTAATCTCGCCGAACTCAAAACCCAAGGCTTTCAGGCTGCCTTTAACATCCTACATGGCACCTACGGCGAAGACGGTACCGTGCAAGGCGCGCTCGAAGCGCTCGGCATTCCCTACACAGGCTGCGGCGTACTTGCCTCCGCGCTCGGCATGGACAAATACCGCTGCAAACTCATCTGGCAGGCGCTCGGCTTGCCCATCCCCGCCTTTGCCGTGTTGCACGACAACAGCGACTTCACCACCGTAGAACAACAACTGGGCTTGCCGCTGTTTATCAAACCCGCCGCCGAAGGCAGCAGCGTGGGCGTGCACAAAGTCCCCCAAGCAGGCGAACTCGCCCAAATCTACCGCCAACTGCGCCGCGAAAACCTACACGGCGAAATCCTTGCCGAACAATTCATTTCAGGCGGCGAATACACCTGCGGCGTACTCAATCAACAAGCCCTGCCCAGCATCCGCATCATCCCGCAAACCGAGTTCTACGACTGGGAAGCCAAATACCAACGCAACGACACGGTTTACCTTTGCCCGTCCGATTTAAGCGCAGAGGATGAGCAGCTTATCCAAAGCCTCGCCCAACAAGCCTTTGCCGCCATCGGCGGTGGCAACACCTGCGGGCGCGTAGATTTTCTAAAAGACGCAGCAGGCAAACTCTATCTATTAGAAGTTAATACCCTCCCTGGCATGACCAACCACAGCCTCATCCCCAAAGCCGCGCAACAAAAAGGCATCGCCTTTGCCGATTTATGTGTTGCCATTTTGCAAACCGCATTCAGCAAATAGGAAACCACCGTGCTGCGATTTTTGCTTTATCTCACGCTTCTATTTTTGCTGATGACAGGCGGCATTTGGCTTTCGCGCCAACCCTATTTCCAAATCGCCGAAATCAACATCGTTACCCCCGATGGCTCAGAAAAATTGCGCCACGCCGACAAAAAACGCCTGTTTGAAACCATGCGCCCCTATTTAACAGGCAGCTTTTTCAACGTAAACCTACACGAAGCCCAACGCGCCGCCAGCAAATTAGACTGGGTGCGCAGCGTGAAAATTGACCGCATCCCCCCCGCCCAAATCAAAGTAACCATAGACGAATACGAACCCGCCGCCCGCTGGATACGCAACGGCGAACAAGCAGGGCTGGTTTCCACCCACGGCGAGGTGTTTCAGGCTGCCTATGCCGAAGAATTGCCCGAATTTGATGGCGATGTAAACGAACAAAAAGTGATGTTTGAACAATACGAAAATTTTAATAATCAACTCAAACCTTTGCGATTAAGGATTATACGTTTACAATATAGCCCGCGCGGTGCATGGTCGATGATGCTCAACAACGGCATAGAAGTTCGCCTCGGCAAAGACGAAACCAGCACACGCATGGCGCGGTTTGTGCAAGCGTTTCCCCGCTATTTGCAAGCCAGAGCGCAATATATTGATTATGTGGATATGCGCTATCAAGACGCATTTGCCACGCGGCTGCGCTCCGATGCCCCGCCGCCTGAGCCCAATATTGAAGACATGATGCTGGATGATGAACTTATCATTGCCCCCAGCAATCCATCTTCCCCCAAACAAAGCGATAAACCCAAGAAAAACATCGCCAAGATTCAAGCAAAAACCAAACCCAAAAAACAATAAACTGGAACAAAAATATGGCTGAAAACAAGCAATACGTTAGCGCACTTGATGTCGGCACATCAAAAGTCATCGCCTTAATTGGCGAAGTGGTGGCGGATGAAATCAACATCGTGGGCATGGGATTAGCCGAATCACGTGGCTTAAAAGCAGGCATGGTTACCAACATTGATGCCACCGCCCAAGCCATCCATCAAGCAATGAGCGAAGCCGAGCGCATGGCGGAATGCAAAATTACCAGCGTGGTAACAGGCATATCAGGCAACCACATTCGCAGCCTTAATTCGCAAGGTGTGGTCAAAATTAAAGATGGCGAAGTAACAAAAGCCGACATTGAACGCGCCAAAGATACGGCAAAAGCCGTAAACATCCCCCCCGATCACCAAATTTTGCACACCGTGGTGCAAGAATACATTATTGACAACCAACCTGGCGTGCGCGAACCCATTGGCATGAGCGGCGTGCGCTTGGATACGCGTGTTCACATCATCACAGGCGCGGTAACTGCTTTGCAAAATGTGCAAAAATGTATTGAACGCTGCGGCTTAAAAGTAGATGAAATCATGCTGCAACCGCTGGTTTCAGCCGATGCGGTGCTCACCGAAGACGAAAAAGAATTGGGCGTTTGCGTGATTGACATCGGCGGTGGCACAACCGACATCGCCGTTTACACCAACGGTGCGATTCGCCACACCGCCGTTATCCCGATTGCGGGCGATTTGATTACCCGCGATTTGGCGCAAGCCTTGCGCACGCCCTACACCGCCGCCGAGCGCATCAAAATTTTCCACGGCGTGGCGTTGGAAAACCTAGAAGGCTTGGATGAAATGGTGGAAGTGCCCAGCGTGGGCGACCGTTTGCCCCGCCAAATCTCGCGCCGCACGCTCGCCAGCGTGATTGGACCGCGCGTGGAAGAAATTTTGGAGCTCACGCTAAACGAACTGCGCCGTGCGGGCTTCCCCGAAGAAGTTTTAACTTCGGGCATCGTGCTGACAGGCGGCGCATCTTTGCTGCGCGGTGTGGTGGAACTGGCAGAAGATGTATTCAACTTGCCCGCGCGCATTGGCGTGCCACAAGAAGTGGGCACGCTATCCGACCGCATCCGCAATCCGCGCTATGCCACCGTAATCGGCTTGCTGCACGCCGCGAAAAAACGCGCCCAGCAAAACGGCATCAGCGCAGGCAAACCCAATCGCCGCACCAGCAACACCGTTGCCGAGAAACCCGTTATCAGCAAAAACGAAAAACGCCCCACGCCCTCGCCACGCGAAGACGACGAATCCGATGATTTGCTGCTGCCGCCCGAGCCTGTGCCACGCAAGCCAAGCTGGGTAAGCAGAGCGATTAACTGGATGAAAAACAATCTCTAATCTTTTTTCAGGCTGCCTATCCCCGTTTGAAATCACATGAGGCAGCCTGAAAATCTATTTTCACTTTCAACAATAACGACAAGCACATTTTGGAGCTTAACTCTATGGACAACAATTCTGTTTACAACTTAGCCGAAGGCAACACAGGACCTGCTGTAATCAAAGTTATCGGCGTGGGCGGTGGCGGCTGCAACGCCATCAACAACATGATTGACAACCCGATTCAGGGCGTGGAATACATCAGCGCGAACACCGATGCGCAATCGTTGGCAAACAACAACGCCGCTAACAAAATCCAACTGGGCGCAAGTTTAACGCGTGGTTTGGGCGCGGGCGCAAACCCTGATGTGGGGCGCGATGCGGCGTTGGAAGACCGCGAAGCCATTTCCGCAGCCATTAGCGGCGCAAATATGTTGTTCATCACCACAGGCATGGGCGGCGGCACAGGCACAGGCGCAGCCCCTGTGATTGCCGAAATCGCCAAAGAAATGGGCATTTTGACCGTTGCCGTGGTAACGCGCCCGTTTAAACACGAGGGCAAACGCGGCATTGTGGCGCAGCAAGGCATTGATTTGTTGAAACAACACGTTGATTCGTTGATTGTGGTGCCCAACGATAAATTATTAACCGCGCTGGGCAAAGGCGTTACCGTGCGCGAGGCGTTCCGCGCGGCAAACAATGTGCTGCGCAACGGCGTGGCGGGCATTTCCGAGATGATTACCAGCCCAGGTTTGATTAACTTGGACTTTGCCGATGTGAAAAACATGATGAGCATCACAGGCATGGCGATGATGGGCATCGGCGAATCCAAAGGCACAGACCGCGCTCGCATCGCCGTGGAGCAAGCCATTTCCAGTCCATTGCTGGACGATGTGAGCCTGAGCGGCGCGCGCGGCGTGTTGGTGAACATTACCACCGCGCCCGATGCGTTTATTTTAGACGAATACGAAGAAATCATGGCGGTGGTGAACGAATACGCTTCGCCCGATGCCGAGCTGAAATTTGGCACCGCCGAAGACGAATCGATGCCGGAAGATGTGATTCGCATCACCATCATCGCCACGGGGTTGAAAGAGAAAAACGAATCCAGCTTAACCACGCATCGCCATGCGGCTGCGCCCATTGAGCCTGATTACAACCACAAAATGAACAGCATTTTCCGTTCGGCGCGCGATGTGCACAGCGCCAATTTGGTGGCGGCAGATTTTGCCAGCCAATCGGTGATTGATGATTTTGAAACGCCTGCGGTGCTGCGTCGTCGCGGCAATAAGCCCGAATAAGCCTTCATCGGCAGCCTGAAACCGTATTCCTTTTTCAGGCTGCCTTTTTCTAACGTGCAATGAAAGGACGTTATCATGCAAGACACGCAATATCTGGATAAATTTCAAGCCATGCAGTTGGCGGCGATTTTGATTTCCGCCAA
>CAJPSG010000144.1 GCA_905373195.1 Kingella oralis | reverse complement strand
GAATTACAAAACAATATACGAGAAATATCAACCTATTTTGGTGCGGGGCTTTGCTTTGGGCAAAGCTGTGTGCTACATCGCTTTGTTGTGCTGCTTTTTTCTCCTTTCGGGCAGCATGACAGGGGCAGACGAAAGTCTGCATTGTTTGTGAAGCGTAAAATCTCTGATTGAGGTATTTGGGGCAGCTCTTTTTGAGCTGCCTTTTTTTATTTTCAGGCTGCCTATATTGGGTTGCTGATATGGGAGATAGGCAGCCTGAAAGTTATTCTGAATAAAGGGCGTGATTTCGGTAAAATGCGCGCTTTTTCTTGGGAGCTGAAACGATGGCTGTGGATGATAAATTGCTTGATGATAAATTGTTGCCGCATCGCAATGCGATTGATGCGATTGACCAGCAGATTTTGGACTTGCTCAATGAGCGGGCAGCGCATGCGCGGGCGATTGGGGAGTTGAAAGGGACGGGGGCGGTGTATCGCCCTGAACGCGAGGCGCAAGTGTTGCTGCGGATTAAGGAATTGAACTGCGGGCCGCTGTCGGATGAGGGGGTGGCGCGCTTGTTCCGCGAGGTGATGAGCGAGTGTTTGGCGGTGGAACGCCCGCTTACGATTGCGTATTTGGGCCCGATGGGCACGTTTACGCAAATGGCGGCGATTAAGCATTTTGGTCATGCAGCGGTTACGGTGCCTTGCACCACGGTGGATGACAGCGTGCGCATGGTGGAGGCTTGGCAGGCAGATTATGCGGTTGCGCCTGTGGAAAATTCTACCGAAGGCTCGGTGGGGCGCACTTTGGATTTGCTGGTGAACACGCCGTTGCGCGCTTGCGGGGAAGTGGTGCTGCGGATTCATCATCATTTGTTGAGTGTTTCAGGCAGCCTGAAAAAGGTGAAAAAGGTGTATGCACATGCGCAGGCGTTGGCGCAATGCCAATATTGGTTGAACACGCATTTGGGCAGCGATGTGCAGCGCGTGGCGGTGTCCAGCAATGGCGAGGCGGCACGCTTGGCGCAGTTGGATGAAAACGTGGCGGCGATTGCCAGCCAAACGGCGGCGGAGATTTATGGCTTGACGAAAATTGCGGAAAACATTGAAGACGAGCCTAATAACACCACGCGCTTTTTGGTGCTGGGGCATCAGGATACGACGGCGAGCGGCAAGGATAAGACCACGCTGATTGTGAGCGCGCCCAATCAGGTGGGGATGCTGCATCGGGTAATTGAGCCTTTGACGCGGGCGGGGATTTCGCTAACCAAGTTTGAAAGCCGCCCCAGCCGCACGGGGCTTTGGGAATATTTGTTTTTTATTGATATTGAGGGGCATGAGCTGGATGAGCGGGTGCAGGCGGCGTTGGCAAACCTGCGCGAGACGGCGGCGTTTATTAAAGTGGTGGGGAGTTATCCGATGGCGGTGTTGTAGTTGGGGGTGTGGTTAGTATGCGAGTAGGCAGCCTGAAAATGGGGTTGGGCGATTTTCAGGCTGCCTTTGGGTTTGCTGGTTGGGTTTTCAGCTTAAAACGGAACTTGGATTACTTGTTTATGTTTGAGACATATCCTGAATTTGGACATTCTGAATACCGCCAAGCTGCTTGACGGCATACTTTAAATTAAATGGTTTTTGGCGTGTCATCGTGGCATGCGCACATTTTGTTATTTACACCACTTTGTTACTGTAAAGGAGAACACTATGCCGCAAAACCTAGACGATCTGCGCGTATTCCTGCGCATTGCTGACACAGGCAGTTTTACCGCTGCCGCCGCGCAACTGGGCGTGTCGCAGTCTGCACTCAGCTACACCGTACGACAGCTTGAAAAACGTTTGAAAATCAAACTATTGGAGCGCACCACCCGCAGCGTGTCCACCACAGCGGCGGGCGAGGCGTTGCGCCAGCAAATCGCGCCGCTGCTGGCCGAGTTGGACGCGAAAATCGAAAACCTCAACCAGTTCCGCGACACGCTTAGCGGCAGCCTGAAAATCACCGGCAACGAACACGCCCTCGCCGTCGCGCTGTGGGACAAATTCGCCGAATTTATGTGCCGCTACCCCGACATTGCGCTGGAACTGGACAGCAGCAACCGCTTCGCCGACATCGTCGCCGAACGCTTTGACGCGAGCATCCGCCTCGGGCAGTTTGTGGAAAAAGATATGATTGCGCTGCGCGTGTCGCCCGATATGCAGATGGCACTGGTGGCGCGCGCCGATTTCGCCGCCAATATCGCCCCGCCGCAAACTCCCGCCGACCTTGCCACGCTGCCCTGCATCGCCCTGCGCCTACCCTCGCTCGCCAACACGCTGGCGTGGGAATTTGCCGACCCGCAAAGCGGTAAGCCGTTGAAAATTCAGCCAGACGGGCAGTTTGTCTGCAATCAAAACGCGCTGGTGAAACAGGCGGTGCAGGCAGGCTTAGGGTTGGCGTGGCTGCCGCGCGACATGGCAGCGGCGGAACTGGCACGCGGCGAATGGACGGAACTACTGGCGGATTGGGCCATGCGTTATGAAGGTTATTATCTGTATTACCCGAGTCGACGGGCGGATTCGGCGGTGTTTCGGGCGTTGGTGGCGTGTATGCAGGAGTGATTTTGCTGCGTTAAGGCAGCCTGAAAACACATTTTTAGCTTCCATTTTGCTTATAGGGTCAAACCATTGCCGTATTCCAATTTACTGCCGCACCCAAATTTCAGGCTGCCTGATTGCACAAATCATCGGCAGCCTGAAAACCATTTCACCGCCCCCAATTTGCTATAATCCGCCCCTTTTTGCCCCACACGTTTCCCCCTTTTCAGGCTGCCTTATGCGTCTCACCCAAATCAAACTCGCCGGATTCAAATCCTTTATCGACCCCACCACCATCCACATTCCCAGCCAACTTGTTGCCGTGATTGGGCCCAACGGCTGCGGCAAATCCAACGTCATCGATGCCGTGCGCTGGGTGTTGGGCGAATCGTCCGCCAAGCAGTTGCGCGGCGAATCCATGCAAGACGTGATTTCCAACGGCGCCGCCACCCGCCGCCCCGCGCCCCGCGCCTCGGTGGAGCTGGTGTTTGACAACAGCGACCACGTTATCCAAGGTGCGTGGGGGCAATACGCCGAAATCGCCATCAAACGCCAGCTCACGCGCCAAGGCGATTCCAGCTATTTCATCAACAACCAAGCCGTGCGCCGCCGCGATATCACCGACCTATTTCTCGGCACAGGCGTAGGCGCAAAAGGCTACGCCGTCATCGAGCAAGGCATGATTTCGCGCATCATTGAGGCCCGCCCCGAAGAATTGCGCGTATACATCGAAGAAGCCGCGGGCATCTCCAAATACAAAGAACGCCGCCGCGAAACCGCTGCCCGCCTAGACGACACGCGCGAGCATTTGCAACGGCTAAGCGATTTGCAAACCGAGCTTGCCCGCCAAGTAGAAAAACTGCACGCCCAAGCCGCCACCGCCGAGCAATACCGCAGCCTGAAAGCCGAATTGGCGCAAAATCAAAACCTATCCGACTACATTCAATGGCAAAACGCCCTTGCCCAAGCCGAAGCCGCCCAAGCGCAGCACGCCGATGCCCAAGCGCAACAAGAAACCAACCAAGCCGAAAGCGACAGCCTTAACCAACGCATCCAAGAGTTGCGCCTTGCCGAGCGCGAGCAACAGCAGCAACACGATGCCCTGCAACAGCAACACGCCCAATCCCGCGAACACATCGCCCGCCTAGAAGAACAAATCCGCGCCCAACACGCGCAAAACGAACGCGCCGAGCGTGACCGCCAATCCGCCCAAGCCCAGCTGCACAAACTGCAACAGCAACACGCCGACACCCTCGCCGAGCGCGAAGCCCTGCTGCAACAAGCCGCTGACAAACACGGCGAACTTGCCGCGCTCGCCCTAATCGTTGCCGAACACGAAGCCCGCCTGCCCGAGCTAGAAGCCGCCGAGCAAACCAGCCAACACAACCACCAAAGGCAGCAAGACCAAATAGGCAGCCTGAAACGCGAACTCGCGCTCAAACAGCAACAACAGCAACACACCCAAACCACGCTTGCCAACCACCGCAGCCGCATCCAACGCCTGCAAGACGAGCTTTCCCAACTGGGCAGCGCCGACAACCCTGCCTTGCAACAAGCCAAAGATGCCGCCGAAACGCTGCAACACCAATGCCAAGCCGCCGAAATCCAATGGCAGCACAGCCAAGCCCAATTAGGCAGCCTGAAAACGCAACAGCAAAAAGCCCAAGCGCACTACCACGCCCTCAATCAACAACACATCGCCGCCCAAGCCCAACAGCAAGCCATCGCCCAAATCCTGCACAGCAGCGCGCCCAACGACTTTTGGGCAAACACCGACTACGCCCAAACTCCCAGCCTGTGGCAACAGCTCACCGCGCCCGAAGCATGGCAACACGCCATCAGCGTGGTGCTTGCCGAACGCTTGCACGCCAAATGACCGCCGCCGATTTAGATG
>CAJPSG010000143.1 GCA_905373195.1 Kingella oralis | reverse complement strand
CCGCCTTGGGCTTCTATTTCGGCAATTAACTCTTGGGTTTGTTGCAGGCGTAACCAGTTATAAGGCTCGTGGCGCGCTTCTTTCCCCGCTGCTTTGTGTAAATCGTTTAGATTGTAAAGATGGTTTTCAGTTTGACGAATGGTTATGTTTGAAATTTGAATTGCGTTCATTTGAACACTCCTTAACGTTTAGTTTATAGATGCCGCCAAAAATGGCGACGGGCTTCAACTACCGCGTTAAGACGGCTCACAGTATTTCCCGAAGGTGTTGTATTTCTGTGTATAGACCCGTCATTGACTTTGATTCTGTGTTCCGCATATTTGCGGAACATGGAAAATTCAACAACTTAGGTTTTGTACGGATACAAAAAACTCGCACTCACGGGGCGATTTGAACCGCTTAACGAAATAGTGCGTCAATCATATTTCAGGCGTCTTGATTTTGTCAAATTTTTTCTTATTTGCCATCTACCCAAAATTGGGAAAAAGGCAAAAATCAAGCACTTACCTTTTTCAGGCTGCCTGAAAACCCAAAAAAACAACCCCTGCAAGGCGGCAACCTTGCGGGGGTTTTTCATTAACCTTAATTCAAGCAAAAGGAATATATGAAGTATAGCAAAACGAAATTGAAAATGCATCTGAAAGGCATAGAAATGGAAACGTATAGCAGCCCTTTTTTACGCATAAGCATCGGCATCTCTTTGATGCTGGTTGCGCTGGGCATCGCGCTGTTTTTGGGTGGCGAGGCATTGGCGCATTTGTTGGGCGTTTTTGTCAAATAGGAGAAAAGCCCATGATGGTTTTGGTTAAAAACAAATGGATTCAGTTTGCCATTGGATTTGTGATTTTTTGCTATGGCATTTCGCTGATTAAATGGTGGTAATTTTTTAGGCAGCCTGAAAAGGCTATTTTCGCCCCTGATGGGGCTTTTTTTATGGAGTAAACCAATGACTAAAAGTCTGTATATCCCCTTTGACATAGAAAATTTGATTATGGTTGAAGACGGCGGCAAGCATTACATAGCCATGAGACCGGTTGTGGAAAATCTGGGTTTAAGCTGGGCGTGCCAAGCAAAGAAAATACAAAAAAATTTGCGCAGATATGGTTGCAGGCGGATTGCTACGCAGACAAATGACGGTATTCAGGAAATGCTTTACATCCCCTTGGAAAAATTCCACGGCTGGTTGTTTGGTATCAATTCCGCCAAGGTTCGGGCTGATTTGCGCGAAACGATAGAACGCTACCAAGAGGACGGATTTAGGGTATTGGACGGCTATTGGAGGTTTATTGAAGTCATGCAATATCTGACCAATGCGAAGTAAACCTGTTGCAACCCGATTTGTTTCAGGCAGCCTAATTTTCAGGCTGTCTTTTCGTTGCCCGCTGCTTGGAATGGCGCGGGTGTTTTGCGGTGGAAGCCGCTTTTTTATGGAGTAAAACAATGGCACGAGCTATTAAATTCAACCAAACCCAAATCAAAATCGCGCTAGGCTACGCCACGCAAACGGTTACGCCCAGCAAGATAGAGCGCACCGACCCACGCGCGCCTGTGTTCACATCGGCAAAACACGGCTTGGCAACAGGCGATGTGATTTTTCTAAGCGGCACGGATTATTCCACCGCCAGCGGCTATTTTAGCGTGGCGGTAAGCGATGAAAACACGTTTACCGTTTCGCGCCCCGATTTTTCGCTGCTATCCGCTGCCGATTTAGCCAAGCTGGTTTACGCCAAAGCCGAAATGTCGGGCTTGTGCGAAGCCAAAGACATAGACATCACACCATTTAGCGTGGACTATGAAACCGTAACCACCAACTGTGACGAAGTTTCGCGCGAAGAAGGCACGGTTAAAGCAGGCGAAGGCAGCATGAACATCTATTGGAGCATGGATAAAGAGCTGCATTTGAAGCTGGAAGAGATGGGGCAAAACCAAATCGCCACCTATTTCCAGTTCCGCCAGCCCAACGGCAAGCGCGTGCGCGGCTATCAATGCGCCGTTTCCGAGTTTAGCTATTCGGGCGAAGCAGACGGCAACTATTCAGGCAAGGTGGGCTTCAAGTTCCAAAGCTTGAAGCATGATGTGTTGTTGCCATAGAGCAGAAAAAAGCCATGTTTTTTTAACGGGGCTTTTTGTTTTATGCGCTTGCTGCCAACAAGTGCAACGCTGCTTTGAATACGGCGGTTTGCGTTTCACCGCGTTCGGCTGCCAAGCGTTCCAACAGCGCGATGGTATCGGCATCTAGGGCAAAGGTTTTTTGGCGGATGCCGTTTTTTTCACGGCTTTTGCGGTTGTAGGCGGCTTGGTCGTATTTTTTCGTTTGCATGCTTGATTTTCCTGTTTTGGTTTTGTATAGTTGGCGGAAGCAGGGAGAGCGGTAACTCCCCCTGTCTGGTACTACGTTACCAAGCTGATTGCGACATCAGCAAGCATAACACCAGAAAAATTACTTTGATTGATGACGGTACTCATCGGGTAATCCTTCCTGTGTAACGCCCCCGAATTATCAGGTTTGGGGGCTTTTCCTTTGTTGTTCTTCACAACAAGAGTATTCTAATACACATTAGAATAAAATGCAAGTTTATTTTAATGTTCGCCGCTTAATGCGGCGTTTTTTATGCGAGTTCATTATGGCACATACACATTGGCGAATTCTCTTTACCCAGCTTATGGCTGGCGGCGATATTTGGCTAGATGAAGTACGCTTTTTTGATGCCGCGGGCGAAATCCCCTTGCAAGGCACCCCCATTGCCAGTAGCGTCTATTCCAGCGAGTACCCATTAGAACAAGCCTTTGATAAAAGCACGGGCACAACAGGCTGGGCGAGCGCGTATGACGAAGTGCCCGCATGGATAGGCTATGCTTTTAACGAGCCGCAAGATGTGCGCAGCATTGATTTAGTGTTACCCGATAACCCTAGCGCAGATGATGAATTGCCAATAGTCGGCAGCCTGAAACCGCAATACAGCGATGATGGGCAAACGTGGCACGATGCCGAGTTTGAAGTGCGCGGCGAGAGCCGTGTGGGTGGTTTAATTGCCATCAGTATCCAGCGTCTTGCGTTGAATGGCGACTTAATCCAATGGGGCTTTGTGCAATATCAGCCGCAAAACCTAAGCGGCGATTTATTGCAGCTTAGCTTTGCCCAACGCCAGCCCATCGCAGGCAGTCTATTGGATTTAAGCTTTGCCCAACAAAGCACGCTGGTTGGCAGCCTGATTGGGTTGGCTTTCAGCCAAAACCGCCCGCTTACAGGCAGCTTGTTGCAATATGGCTTTACCCAACACCATGCCATGCGAAAATTCAAATTCAAAGGCAGCCAAACGCAAGGCTTTGGCGATTTTGATATTGCTGTTTACATTGGCGGTACAGCCGTGCCTATGTGCCAATTTGCCCAAAGTATGACTATTTCCCACGGCGAAAACGAGAGCTATCTGTGCAGTTTTGTGATTCGTCCACAGCGCGATCGCAAGTTGCCGCGCGAGATGGATTTGTATCGTTGGTATGCGCAAAAAATCGTGGTGTGCGCCATCAGCGAGCGTGAAAGCGTGCAGTTGTATCAAGGCATTGTGGATAGCGTGGATTACGATATGCAAGGCGCATTGACCATTCAATGCAGCGACCGCCGCGAGCAGCAAATCAACGCACTGCCGCACAGTACCATCGCCGCCATTGGCTACACTTCCGTTGCTGCGCACGGCAATCAGTTTGACACGCAAAAAGACGAGCTGGATAAGCGTTTAACCACCGTTCCCGCCAGCTTTGAATTTGATGCCAATGGCACGCCATACTTGACCGCGTGGAAGCCCAAAGATATGCCCGATGTGGTGTTGTCGCCCTGTGTGATTTATTTGCGCGAGCCAAAATTAAGCCTTGCCAGCGTGGGCGGCGTAACCAATGCGGTGGATGTGGAAGTTTCGTTGCAGCATACGCGGCTGTTGCAGCGTAGTCATGTGATTCACATGAATCTGAATATCGGCGTGTGCGAGTATGCCAAGTTTGGGCAACTGCCTGATTTAGACGAAATCAACAGCGCGGTCAATGAAACAGGCTGGACGATGTGGGGCTACAACTTGGAGCGCGTGGCACGCACAGGCTGGTATAACTGCAATGGGCGGCAAATGGCGTGGTATCGCGATGGCAATGCGCGGCAATATGATGGCGATAAGCTGGTGAGCAAAAGTAAACGGTTTAACAGCGATGTGGTTGCTGGCAGCATTGAAGCGATTAAGCGTTGGACGCAAACCATCGCGCAAACCATCAAAATGCGCGTGGAAAACCGTGCATCTATCAATCGTTATCAGGAAGTGAAGCAGGGTATTAGCTACACGGTGAACGTGGATGCGCCCAAAGGATTGAATTGGGACAGCACCGATAATCCGCACGCCGATAGGGTGCAATACGAGCAAAGCAGCCAAAACACGCTGTATTACCCATTTTTCAAACAAGGCAACTTGCCGCGCATCCCCCATGCTCGTTTTCAGGCTGCCGATAATGGCGATTGGTATGCCGATTTTGACGATTCGGGCGGC
>CAJPSG010000142.1 GCA_905373195.1 Kingella oralis | reverse complement strand
CCGCCGCGCAAATCCGCCAAGCGCACGCCATGCAGGATTTGATTGCGGCAAATGAGCGTTTAAGCGAAAACGAAAACGCCGCAGATAGCCTAGCCGATATGGCAGAAGCCGCATTGAGCATTGGCGGCTTGGTGGGCATCGCGCAGATGATGGACAAGTGGACGGAGTTTAACAACCGCCTGAAACTGGTTACTGCCAGCAGCCAAGAATTGAAAACCGCGCAAAGCGAGTTGCTGAACATCGCCACGCGCACAGGGCAGGATTTAGACGGCGTTGCCAGCGTGTATCAGCGTTTTGCCGCCAATGCCAAGCAGCTAGGCATCAGCCAGCAAGACACGCTAGGCATCACCGAAACCGTGAACAAAGCCATTGCCATAAGCGGGGCGAGCGCGGAAAGTGCCAGCGCGGCATTAACCCAGTTTGGGCAGGCGTTGGCGAGCGGCGCGCTGCGCGGCGAAGAGTTTAATTCGGTGATGGAAAACGCCCCCAGCCTCGCGGCGGCGATTGCCAAAGGGCTAGATGTGCCCGTGGGCAAGCTGCGCAACCTTGCCAACACAGGGCAGCTAACCGCCGATGTGTTGGTGAAAGCCTTGCAACGTGCATCAAGCAGCGTGGATGCGGATTTTGCCAAAACCAACATGACCATTTCGCAAAGCATGGTCAATGTGAAAACCCGCTTGGTGGAGTTTATCGGCAAGTCGGGCGAATCATCGGGCGCGGTGAAAGTGCTTTCAGGCAGCCTGAATCTGCTAGCGAACAACATCAAGCCCGTGATAACGCTGCTTACCGCATGGGCGGGCGTGAAGCTGGTATCTTGGCTGGTAACGTCTGCCGCGTCTATGGCACAAAACGTCGCCGCGCACATCGCCTTGCGCCAAGCAGCTGCCACATCTGCCATTGCCAACGGCAGCAATGCGGTGGCGATTGCACGCGCGGGCACGGCGGCGCAGATTGCAGGCTTGCAGGTAACAGGCTTTTCAGGCAGCCTGCGCGTGTTGGCGGCATCGGCAAGGGTGAGCGCCGCATCGTTGCACAGCTTTGCCAGCACGCCCATTGCGGTAGGGCTGGGCAAATGGTCGTTGGGCTTAACTGCCGTGGCGGCGGGCTTTACGGGGCTTGCATCCGCCATCAACGCCGCGCAAGGCAAAAGCGCGGACAACTGGATAAACGGCATGGCAAACAGCCTTGTCGGGCTGGACAACGAAACCGAAAGCATCGGCACCAAGCTATACGACTGGCTGCATCCGATAGACCAAGCCACGCAAAAACTGCAAGCGCAGCAAAAAGTCGCCGCCCAGCTCAAAGAAACGCTGGGCGACACGCAGCAATCCACCGCCGAAAAAATCCAAAAAGCAGGCAGCGTTGCCGCCTATAAAGCGGACAACATGAAGCTGGACGATTTGAAAAAATCGCTTGCCGACAGCGTGGTTAAATACACCGAGCAAAACGAGCAACTGGGCAAAAGCAAGGAGCAGCTGGAAAAATTGCGCTTGGAGCAGGAAAAAGCCGCCGCCATCATTAAAGCCCGCGCCGAGATTGAAAAATCGTATGCGCAATACACGGGCAGCGATAAGCAGGATTTAATCAACAAGGATTTGGCGCAGGCATCCAAGCAGATTGAGCAAGATTTTCAGGCTGCATCCCGCGAGTTGGATAAATACACCCAAGCGCAAGCCGCCGCAGCCGCTGCTAGCAAAACGCGCGAAGCGGTAGAAAGCAGCATCAATGGTTTGCAAGAAAAGCTGAAATTGTCCTACGCGGCAACGCAAGACGAAGCCGAACGCATGAAATTAGCCCTGCAAGGCGCGAGCGCGGCGCAGTTAAAGCAAGTGGAAGCCTTGCAAACCGCCGTGGCGCTGCAAGAGAAGCAGAACAAGGTCAATCAAACCTTGGAAGACTTGCGCCGCGAATTGGCGCGCGTGGGCAAATCTGCCGCTGAAATCAAGCTGATGGATTTGAAAAACTCGGGCGCAACCGCCGAGCAGTTGCAAGAAGCCAAAGCCTTGCTGGATGCCACCGCCGCCAAAGAAGCCAGCTTCAAAACCATTGAAAGCGCGGGCAATAAAATGGACAAGGCGGCAGACAAAATGCTGCAAGCTAACGAAAGCGGCATCGACGCGCAATGGCTCAAACACAAAGCCGCAGCGGATGAATACAACGCCACGCGCCGCTACACCGACCCCCTGCAATCGCTTGCCAAGGCAGGTATTGACCCGCAAACAGGCGAGAAGCTGGATAAAGCCGCCGCCATGCAAGAGCGCATTGCCAACGTGATGCAAGCCGTTGCCACGCTGCAAGGCAACGCTACGCAGCAGCAAACAGCCAGCATGGAGCGGGCATCCACCGCCATGCAAGCCGCCGCCCAAAGCCTTGCCCCGCCTGCCACGCAAAACAGCGAAACCGTGTTTAGCCAAGCAGTGAGCGCATTTAGCGCAGCGGTGGGCAATTTTGCGGGCATGATGGGCAAGCAGGATGCGATGCAACACATTACGCTGGATTTCAGGCTGCCTGATGGCAAGGCATTAAGCGGCAAATTGTTTGCCGAAAGCAGCTTTGTGGAGCAGCTGAAAAAAGTGAGCCAGCAGGCGATGTTTGAAACGCTGCAAAGCGCAGCGCGGGCGAAATCTTAGCGCTTACTTTTCGCTTCCAGCGTTTCGCGGATTTTGGCTTTTACCCATTGCGAAAAATTAACTGTTTGCACAAACGCCAGCAAATCCGCCTCCGTTTCGCGGTTAAAGGAAACCGTGCGCGCGGCGCGTTTTTCTTGGTCGTATTTTTTTTGATATTCGGCTTGTTTTTGGACTTTATCCATGACTACTCCTTGAAAATTGAACAGGGGTAAGGTAAAGTAGCAGCAGGTTTGAAGCAGAAGGGGCGCGGTGTTCTGCCACCCCTTTTTGTTACTCTCTTATCAAATCATGTTGAAGTATTTCAGTATCAAAATGATTAGTGCAAGAATTATCTGCTTCATTTTGCTGCTCCTTCCTATTCAGACTTAACTTGCCCCGCTTGGCTGCAACCCTTGCGGGGCTAAGTGTTTTCTGAATGTTTGTATTATATCTAGTGCTTACTAGATTGTCAATAATTTTTAACACAGGCAGTCTGAAACGTCATTTTTCAGGCTGCCTTTTTTTTTGGAGAAAAGCATGGTTTTTTTGAATGGTGGGAAGGGGGGCGTATGCCGGTAAGCACAGTAAACGCGGGCACGGCGGTTAATATCAGCGCAATCGGCATCGCAGGAACGTTTTTTGGCATGCCGATTGAAGCCCTTGTGTTGGGCGCGGTTGGCGGCGCGGTGGCTTTGGGGCGCAGCGAGCCAAGCGGGCGACGGCAGGCAGTTTCGGGCTTGATTGCCAGCATGATGTTGGCAGGGACGATGTCGCCTTTGTTGGTGGAACTGGGCGCGCATTATCTGCATTTGAGTGATGCGGCGCTGCTCAAAGCCTTTGTGCCGTTTGCCATCGGGGCGACGTGGCAATGGTTTTTGCCCAAGCTAACCGTGTTGGCAGAAGCGTGGTTGCAGAAAATCTTTAAAAAGGGAGACGGGCAATGAGTGAATACTTGGATATGGCTTGCGGGCTGATTATTTTTGTGTATTGCGCGTGCCGTTTGGGTGGACGTTGCTGGCGTTGGCATGATTTGGAGTTTTGGGCGCATTTGGTGCTGATTGGCAGCGCGGTGGCGATTGTGGCGCAACGCGAAGATGTGCCGTTGGAAGCGGTGCTGTTCCGCTTGGGCGTGGCGGGGTATTTTATGGCGCAGACGTGGAAGATTTGGCAGATGCAGCGAAAGATGAGAAAAGCAGCCTGAAAAGGCTGCCCTTGCGTTACATCAACATTTCGCAGCGTGCCAAGCTGTTTTGCATATCGTCGCGCTCAAACGCACTCGCCATTTTAGGCATCTCGCGCGTTAAGGCTTTATGGATGCGGCGGATAAAGCCACGGCTTTCCATCGGCAGCGTGCGCACGGTAGAAGCGCGTTCATAGCCCAGCGCGGTTAAAGGCTCGGCAAGTTCGCGCAGTATATTGTTTGACCATGCGCAATAGTAGGCTACCGTAGCCAGCTCGCGCAGTTCGCTTTGGCTGAATGTGATTTCGGTTTTTTCAGGCTGCTTATCCAATACTTCGCCATGCAGCGTTTCTACGCCGTTTTCTACTGCGATGCGCCCCATTAGGCTGATGACTTCGTTAAAGCAGTCGGGCGACACGGCTTTATAAGTGCAGCCGAATTTCTGCTTGATGCTTGCCCACAGTTTAATCGCCAACGCTTTGCGCAGTTCAGGCGGGGTTTGTTCCAAGATTTCGCGGTGCATGGCTTTAATCACATCTTGCTGTTCTAGCGATAAGCCGTTGGGCAGCGCGGTTTTGGTTTTCAGGCTGCCTGAAACTACTGCATCAAAGGTGCGAATAACCAGCAGAAAGAATTTAGCAGAAATCCAAGTAGCGTAGGCGTAAACCAATTCTTTGCAGACGAAAGTGCCGCGATTTTTGCCACCTTGCGATGTGGTAACGGCAATACCGCCTTGGGCTTCTATTTCGGC
>CAJPSG010000141.1 GCA_905373195.1 Kingella oralis | reverse complement strand
TTTTAGATGCTGTTTTAGCTTCGCTGAAACTCGCTTCGCTCGTTTTCAGGCTGCCGCAATCATCTCAACCGCTGCGCCTCAATACCACCCCTGCGGCACATCCACCAACCCTTGCACCGCCGCCACCTGCGCCGCCCAGCCTGCCGCCTGCGACAACACATGGGCAAAATACGCCTGCGCGGTGTGTTGTTGCGCGTGGTAAAACGCTGCGCCGAACAGGTTTTCTTGCGTGCCTGCCAACGCGTCTGCTGCGGCTAAATACGCCCGCGCCAGTTCAATCGCGCCGAGCGTGGTGCCCATTTGCTGCAAATAGGCGTGGGCGGCGAAGCTGGCGTTTTCCCCAAAGGGACTTCCTTCGGTCGCAGGCTGCCTTTGCGCGTAGTCCACCATGTGCGCCACGCTTTGCTCTGCCTGCGCGATGGCTTGGCGCAGCGCATCGGCAAGCGCGGGCGCGGCGGGGGCAAGCGCATCGGCAAGCGTGTTGCCCTCGGCGAGCAGTTTCAGCGGCAATGCGCCTTGGTTGCCCGTGGTTTTGCGCCCTGCCAAATCGGCAGCCTGAATGCCATTGGTGCCTTCGTAAATCGGGGTAATGCGCACATCGCGCATCAGTTGCGCCACGCCGCTTTCTTCCACATAGCCCGCGCCGCCGTAAATTTGGATGGCGAGGTTGGTGAGCAACACGCCGTTGTCGGTGTGCCATGCTTTGATGATGGGGATGAAGAAATCCAACTCGCGCTCGGCTTGTTTACGCGCCACGTTGTCCGCCAAGCCCTCCGCCAAGTCAAACAACGCCGCCGCGCGCAGATACAGCGCACGTTGCGCCGCCAGCGTGGCTTTTTGCACGGCAAGCATACGGCGTACATCGGGGTGGGCGATGATGGCAACGTAGCGCCCGTCCACCGCGCCTTGCACGCGCTCGGCGGCGTAGGCACGCGCGTTTTGGTAGGCGCGTTCGGCAACGGCGTGCCCCTCAATGCCCACGTTGAGCCGCGCAGCTTTCATCATGGTAAACATATACGCCAAGCCTTTGCCTGCGCGCCCAACCAGATAGCCTGTTGCGCCGTCAAATTGCATGGTGCAAGTGGGGCTGGCATGGATGCCGAGCTTGTGTTCCAAGCCCAGCGCGTAAACGGCGTTGCGCGCGCCCAAGCTGCCATCGGCGTTGAGCAAAAATTTGGGCACAATAAACAACGAGATGCCTTGCACGCCTGCCGCCGCATCGGGCAGCCGCGCCAGCACCAGATGGATGATGTTTTCGGTAAGTTCTTGCTCGCCCCAAGTGATGAAGATTTTTTGCCCCGTGATGCGATACGCGCCGTTGCCATCGGGCGCGGCTTGCGTGGCAACGTGCGCCAAGTCTGAACCCGCGTTGGGCTCGCTTAAATTCATCGTGCCGCTCCATTCGCCTGTGCACATTTTGGGCAAATAGGCGGCCTTTTGCTCTGCGCTGCCATGCTTGCGGATGGCATCCACCGCGCCCAGCGTGAGCATGGGCAACAGCGACAGCGACAAATTTGCCGCGCACCACATCTCTTCACACGCGGCAGACACCAGCGCAGGCAAGCCCTGCCCGCCAAACTCCGCCGGCGCGCGCAATCCCGCCCAGCCCGCTTCGCAAAATTCACGATACGCCGCCGCCAAATCAGCGTGCGTGTGCACTTTGCCCTCTGCCAGCTTTGCGCCGTGCACATCGCCCGTGCGGTTGGTGTGCGCCCACGATTGCTCGGCGAACTTGGCGGCTTCATCCAACACCGCCGCCACCGTGTCGGCATCCAGTTCCAACGCTTGCGCGGCGGATAGTTGCAAAACCTCGGCGAGTTTGCCGTGGGTGCGCAGGGCAAAATTGAGTTCGTTTAAGGGGGCTTGGTAGCGCATGGTTTTTCCTTTTTGTGTCGTAACGTGATGGCTGCATTTTAGCACGGCAAGCCGCGTCGCTTGGTCATTTGAGGCAGCCTGAAAACAAAATTGGCAACCGATTAAAAGGCAGCCTGAAAATGCGTTTACCCGCTTTCAGGCTGCCTCAACCGTTGCTCATTATGCCGACTTGCCACCAAATTTCTGCCAAGCCTTCTCGTGGAAATAAAAAGCCACCGTGTTCACCATCGGTTCAACCAACGCCACCGCGCTGGAAACCCCCAAGCTGCCCGTTAGCACATAAGCCACGCTAAACGCCACGCTAAAATGCAACACCGCAAAAGTAAACGTTTTTTTCATTTTGAGCACTCCAAATAAATGTTAAGTGAACAAATGATAGCCTTTCTTATTTAACGCAGCTACTGATTTTATAAATCGCCGCCATAGCCCGCTTTCAGGCTGCCTATTTACCGTATTTGCGCCATCCACAAGGCAGCCTGAAAAATCGTTTTATGCTAAAATCCCGCCCTTTGCATAAATTAACAAATCAACAAGGATAAACCATGATTTCCACCAACGGCATCACCATGCAGTTCGGCGCGAAGCCGCTGTTTGAAAACGTCTCCGTCAAATTCGGCGAAGGCAACCGCTACGGCCTCATCGGCGCGAACGGCTCGGGCAAGTCCACCTTTATGAAAATCCTCGGCGGCGATTTGGAGCAGACCAGCGGCGAAGTCGCCATAGAAAACGGCGTGCGGCTCGGCAAGCTGCGCCAAGACCAGTTTGCTTATGAGGATATGCGCGTGCTGGATGTGGTGATGATGGGGCACACCGAAATGTGGGCGGCGATGACCGAGCGCGATGCCATCTACGCCAACCCTGATGCCAGCGAAGACGACTATATGCACGCCGCCGAACTGGAAGCCAAGTTCGCCGAATACGACGGCTACACCGCCGAAGCCCGCGCGGCGGAATTATTAAGCGGCGTGGGCATCGACGAAAGCCTGCACAACGCCACCATGAGCGAAGTCGCCCCCGGCTTCAAACTGCGCGTGCTGCTCGCCCAAGCCCTGTTTTCCAAGCCCGACGTGCTGCTTTTGGACGAGCCGACCAACAACTTGGACATCAACACCATCCGCTGGCTGGAAGGCGTGCTGAACCAATACGACAGCACCATGATTATCATCAGTCACGACCGCCACTTTCTCAACGAAGTCTGCACCCACATGGCGGATTTGGACTACAACACCATCACCATCTACCCCGGCAACTACGACGACTACATGCTCGCCTCCGCCCAATCGCGCGAGCGCGCCCTGAAAGACAACGCCAAAGCCAAAGAAAAACTGCAAGAATTACAAGAGTTTGTCGCCCGCTTCTCTGCCAACAAATCCAAAGCCCGCCAAGCCACCAGCCGCCTGAAACAGGCCGACAAAATCAAAGCCGAAATGGTGGAAGTCAAACCCTCCACCCGCCAAAACCCCTATATCCGCTTTGAAACCGACGAGAAAAACAAGCTGCACCGCCAAGCCGTAGAAGTGGAAAACCTCGCCAAATCGTTTGACAAAACCCTGTTTGAAAAACTGTCCTACATCCTCGAAGCAGGGCAGCGGCTGGCGATTATCGGCCCCAACGGCGCAGGCAAATCCACCCTGCTCAAACTCTTGGCAGGCGCGTTTGACCCGCACTATTCAGGCAGCCTGAAACCCGACGCAGGCACAATCAAATGGGCGGAAAAAGCCACCATCGGCTACTACCCGCAAGACCACGAAGCCGATTTTGACTGCGACATGGATTTGAGCCAATGGATGCGCCAATGGGGGCAGGAAGGCGACGACGAACAAGTGATACGCGGCACACTCGGGCGGCTGCTGTTCGGCAGCAACGACGTAGTCAAAAACGTGCGCGTGCTCTCCGGCGGTGAAAAAGGCCGTATGCTCTACGGCAAACTGCTGCTGCTCAAACCCAACGTACTGATTATGGACGAGCCGACCAACCACATGGACATGGAAAGCATCGAGTCGCTGAATATGGCATTGGAAAAATACAAAGGCACGCTGATTTTCGTGTCGCACGACCGCCAGTTCGTTTCCTCGCTCGCCACGCAGATTATTGAGCTGGACGGCAAGGGCGGGTATGAGCATTATCTGGGCGATTACGAGAGCTATTTGGCGAAGAAAGGGGTTTGATTAACGAGAAGGCAGCCTGAAACGGGGGATAACGGTTTCAGGCTGCTTGTTTGTATTTCATATCAGCAAATCATTTCTCCAAAAAACGAAAACGCATGATGAACATCATCACTACCACAAACATCGCTCTCACATCAAGCAAACATAAAGCAACAGAAACAACCAAAATACTGCCAACAACAGCTAATAAAGCAATGCTACATAGCAAAAAACCACATAGCTAGAATGCAAAATTGACTTACACATCAGCTCAACATAAATCCACGCCATGCAAAGCAAAGCTGAAGAGAAACTTTAAAACTCGCACACTCATATCCCGCTTATTTGAAACCATTACATCATGCAGGATATTAACTTATGAAACATGGTTGTGGGAATTGTAATGGAATTGATATAAAACAAGAAAATAGCTTGGCAGCCTGAACAGTCTAAATAATAAAAAATGTAAATTTTGGATTGCTTTGTGTTTTGCTTTCGCAACAATCGTGAAAATTTAGATTGACAAATTTATCGTGAATAATATTTGGTGGTGTCCTAGAAAGTATGCTGCCGAAAAAAATCAAGCGGCATCAAAGC
>CAJPSG010000140.1 GCA_905373195.1 Kingella oralis | reverse complement strand
CTTGGATGCTGACTTGGTAGTTGGTGGGGTTGAGCTGGATGTTGCCGTTGCTTAACAGCGGATTGGCTTGCCCTGCATGACGGCGGAATATGGCGCGGATGCGGGCTTTGAGCTCTGCCATGATAAAGGGTTTGATGATGTAGTCGTCGGCACCGCCGTCTAGCCCTGTTAAACGGCTTTGGATGTCGTCGCGGGCGGTGAGGATGAGAATGGGCGTGGTGTTGTGCGCGGCGCGGGTGCGTTGCAACACTTGCAAACCGTCTTGCCCAGGCAGTCCCAAATCCAGCAGGATGATGTCGTAGCTTTGGCTAGCGAGCGTGGTTTCGGCGGTGTTGCCGTTGTTTACCCAATCTACGGCGTAGCCATCGTCTTTCAGGCTGCCTATGATGGCTTGGGCAATCATGATGTCGTCTTCAACAAGCAGAATGCGCATGGGGTGTTCTTTATGTTTTGGATGGATTGTAGCAGGAGAGAATTAGCGAAGAATTAGGCAGCCTGAAACGGGGCAACGGCTGCCCAAACCATGCCTTAAACAGCTTTTCAGGCTGCCTCAATCCGTCTAACGCTCCCATCTAACTCTTTATCAAATAAACAAAAACTGCTATCCTTGCCCCATTTTTAAATCTGCCCAATATGGAGAGTCGCTTTGTCCACCGTTTTTACCGTCTTGCAAATGCTCGCCGCATTTATTGTTGCCATTATTTTACTGGTTAGCCTACACGAACTTGGGCATCTTGTCGTGGCGCGGCTGTGCGGCATCAAAGTGTTGCGCTTTTCCGTGGGCATGGGCAAGCCGTTTTACACCAAACGCTGGCGCAATATTGAATGGTGTCTTGCGCCGTTTCCCGTTGGCGGCTATGTGAAAATGGTGGACACGCGCGAGGGCGAAGTTGCCGCCGAAGATTTGCCCGTTGCCTTTGACAAACAACACCCGCTCAAACGCATCGCCGTGGTGCTGGCAGGGCCGTTCACCAACCTGATTTTAGCCGTGTTGCTGTATTGGTTTAGCTTTGGTGTGGGCGGCATCACCCAAGTTCGCCCCTATGTAGGCACAGTAGAGCCCGCCAGCATCGCCGCGCAAGCAGGCTTTCAACAGGGCGACAAAATCATCAGCATAAACGGCAAGCCCGTAAACAATTTTTCCGATGCCTACACCGAAATCGTGCTGGATTTGGAAACAGGCAAAATCAACGTACAAGTGGAAAACGCGCAAGGGCAGCCTGAAACGCGCATTGTGAGCGCAGCGGACACGCAGCAAGCCACCGACGTTGCCAAACGCAAAATTGGGCTGGGCATCTCGCCCGTTAAAGTGGGCAACAGCATCGGCGAAGTGCGCCCCAACACCCCCGCGCAACGCGCAGGCTTGCAAAAAGACGACCAAATCATCGCCATTGACGGCAAAACCCTGCCCACATGGGAAGCATGGAGCAAAATCATCCGCAAAAACCCCAGCCGCAGCCTGAAAATCCAATACATCCGCCAAGGCAAAACATACAACACCATCATCACCCCCACCGCCGAAGGCAAAATTGGCGTGCTGCCGCAAAGCGATGCCGCATGGGACAACAAAGTCCGCTATCACTACACCCCCAGCTTCGCCGAAGCCATGCAGCTAGGCTGGAACAAAACCGTTAATTATTCCAGCATGACGCTTTCGTTCTTTGGCAAACTGCTCACAGGCAACGCCTCGCTGGCGCATATTTCAGGCCCGATTACCATCGCCGAAGTGGCAGGCAAAACCGCGCAAATTGGCTGGCAGCCTTATGTAGAATTTCTCGCGCTGGTGAGCATCAGCCTTGGCGTGATGAACCTGCTGCCCATTCCCGTGTTAGACGGCGGGCATTTTGTTTACTATACTATTGAGCTTTTGATTGGGCGACCCATCAGCAAACGCGCCCAAGAATGGGGCTTACGCTTTGGCATTTCCGCCATGCTCGCCATGATGATTCTCGCCTTTTTCAACGACATCACCCGACTAATCGCCTCTTTTGGATAATTTTTGGACAATTTATGAAACTCAAAAAACTCACCGCAACGCTCATTGCCCTTGGTATTGCCGCACCCGCATGGGCAGCCGATTTCACCATCAAAAACTTCCGCATTGAAGGCGAGCAACACACCTCCGAAGCCACCGTGCGCTCGCTGTTGCCCGTAAAAGAAGGCGACACCTACACCGATGCCGTTGGCGAAGACATCATCCGCCGCCTGCACGCCAGCGGTTTCTATGAAAACGCCCTGCTAGAACAAAACGGCAATATGCTGATTATCACCGTAAAAGAACGCCCAATTGTGAGCGAATTAACGGTGAAAGGTGCAAAAGTTTTGCCCACCGATGCCATTGTGAAACAAATGTCCACCGTGCGCGCCAGCAACGCGGGCAGCGATGAAGATTTGGTGAACAGCAAGCAAGACACCGAAAAATCATACGACCAAAAACAAGCCGATTTTGAACGCACCACCGACAGCAGCACCGCGCAAGCCATTGCCAGCGCAGGCTTAGCCAAAGGCGATTTTTTCAGCCAAGAAGCCCTGCTTCGCGCCTTGCGTGCCTTAGATGCCGCCTATAAAGAGCAAGGCAAAAACAACGTGAAAATCACGCCCGAAGTGCAAGAATTGTCGCAAAACCGCGTTGCCGTAACCATCAATATTGAAGAGGGCAAAACCACGCGCGTGAAAAAACTGGATTTTGAAGGCAACGAACACTTTTCCGATTACCGCCTCAGCCGCGTGATTGGCTTAACCGATGGCACTTGGATTTCGTGGATGACCAAATCCAACGTGTTCTCGTGGGAAAAATTCAGCAAAGACAAAGCCCGCCTAGAATCGTTCTATCACCGCAAAGGCTATTTTGATTTCAAAGTGGACTTTGAAGACGTGCAACGCCAGATTAACGAAGACCGCACGCGCGAAAGCGTAACCATCCGCGTGCACGAGGGCGAACGCTATTATTGGGGCAACACCCAAATTGAAGGCGACAACAAAGAAGTGCCAATGGCGCAGTTGGAAAAACACCTGAAAAAAATCAAGCCAGGGCGTTTGAGCAATATGGACACGCTGCAAGAAGCGTTAGCCAAAATTAAACTGGATTTGCAATCCGCAGGCTATGCCCATGCCGAAGTAACCACCGAAGCGCGCCGCCGCGAGGAAAACGGCAAGCATTATGTGGATTTAACCGTGCAGCTTAACCCTGGCAACCGCGTGGCAGTGCGCCAAATTGAAATCAGCGGCAACAACAAAACCCGCGATGAAGTTATCCGCCGCGAAATGCGCCAAATGGAAGGCGCAACCTACGACCAAGGCAAGCTCAACCGCTCGGCAGAACGCTTGCGCCAACTGGGCTATTTTGAAGACGTGCAAGTAACCACCGCGCCTGTGCCCGAAGACGAACAACAAATGGACGTTTCCGTTGCCGTGAAAGAACGCGCCACAGGCAGCCTGAATGCATCGGCAGGCTGGTCGCAAGACGACGGTTTGATTTTGGCGGCGGGCGTATCGCAAGATAACTTGTTTGGCACGGGCAAATCGGCTTCGCTGAACGTGTCGCGCAGCAAAGTAACCCAATCGGCCAACCTATCGTTTACCGACCCTTATTTCACCCCCGATGGCGTGAGCATGACTTACAGCCTATTTGGCTCGCGCTATGACCCATCCAAATCCACCAGCGCCAGCACGCGCCGCAATTACCGCATGACGCGCTACGGCGGCACAGCCACCATGGGCGTGCCAATTACCGAATACGACCGCGTAAACTTTGGCTTGGGCGTGGAACACATGGGCGTTACCCTGTTGCACAACCCGCCTTATCGCTATCAACGCTTTGTGGATGAAAACAAGCGCAACAACTGGATTTACAAAGGCCTGTTAAGCTGGTATCGCAACACCACCGATGATGGCTATTGGCCCACGCGCGGCTACAACGCCAATGTAACAGGCGAAATTGGCTTACCCGGAAGCGGCTTGCAATATTATCAATTGGGACACCAACAAACTTGGTATTTCCCAATCTCTCGTTCGTTTACCCTGATGCTGAATGGGCAAATTGGATACAGCGGCAGCTATGGCAAAACCAAAGATGTGCCGTTTATGTACACCCAATCGGGCGGCGGTTTAGGCTCGGTGCGCGGCTACGAAACAGGCACGCTCGGCCCCAAAGTGTATGACGTTGACCCTTACGATGGCTCGCTGGACACCGAAGCATACGGCGGTAAATTTGCCGTGAACGCCAACGCCGAATTGCTGTTCCCCTTCCCCGGCTTAAAAGACAGCAAAAGCATCCGCATGAGCTTGTTTGCCGATGCGGGCAGCGTGTGGGATGGCAAAAACTACAACCAATTTGCATACAGCCGCAGCAATCCTTATGGCAGCAACGGCTTCTACACCAGCAGCCATAAATCCAGCTTTAAAGAAGAATTGCGCTATTCAACAGGCTTGGCTTTAACGTGGATTTCTCCCGTGGGACCAATTAAATTGAGCTACGCCTTGCCGCTCAACAAAAAAACGGGCGACCAAGTGCAACGCTTCCAATTCCAACTGGGCACGGTGTTCTAAAATCAAAAAGCCTGTTGGCAGTTGCTTGATAAATTGCCAATGGGCTTTTATTGATTTAAGCAGCATAATAAA
>CAJPSG010000139.1 GCA_905373195.1 Kingella oralis | reverse complement strand
AGACAAGGCGGCGAGCCGCAGATAGTACAAGTAGTACAGCAAGGCGAGCCAACGCCGTATAAGGCTGTGTGGGGCGACTATCTCTTGATTTTAGGCAGCCTGAAACCATATAGCAGCCCATTATTCACATAATTCAAAGGAAAAAACATGACCAACCAACGCACCCGCTTTATTTTTGATAACCAGCCCATACGCGGCATCCACGTTCAGCTTACCGACGTGTGGCAACACATCGCCCAGCAAAAACCTTACCCCAAAGCCATCCGCCGCGCCCTCGGCGAACTGCTTGCCGCAGGCGCGATATTGTCTAGCAACCTAAAACTAGATGGCACGCTGATTGTGCAAGTGCAAGGGCAGGGCAGCCTGAAAATGTTGGTAGTGGAAGCCACCTCCGAAGACACCGTGCGCGCCACCGCCCGCTGGGACGAAACCGCCACCATCGCCGATGATGCCGATTTAAACCAGCTTCTCGGCGACAACAGCGTGTTCGTGCTCACCGTGCAGCCCAAAAACGGCGAGCCGTGGCAAGGCGTGGTGCCGCTGGAAGGCGGCAGCATCGCCGATATGCTGATGCACTACATGACCCGCAGCGAGCAGTTGCAAACCCACATCGCCCTCGCCGCAGACGACAACCACATCGGCGGCCTGCTGCTGCAACGCCTGCCCGAGCAAGCGCTAGACAATGCTGCATGGGAACACGTTACCACCCTCGCCAGCACGCTCACCGCCACCGAGCTTTTGCACCTAGATGCGCAAAACCTGCTGTATCGCCTGTTCCACGAAACCCCGCCGCGCGTATTCCCCGCCGAAAATTTGGAGTTCGCCTGCACCTGCTCGCGCGGCAAAGTGAGCGATATGCTGCTGATGCTCGGCGGCGAAGAAGTCGGCAACGTGGTCGCCGAAGAAGGCAGCATTACCGTGGATTGCGATTTCTGCAACCAACACTACACCTTTGACGAAACCGATATTAACGCGCTGTTTGGCATGGATGTGGTGGCAGCCGTGGGGCAGCGGCAGCCCGCGCATTGAGTTGAATAAGGCGGAAACGTGTTTTCAGGCTGCCTATGGGGTGAACCAATAGGCAGCCTGAAAACCATTTTTCCATGCTCTTTTCGCTTTACTCATTTTCAGGCTGCCGCAAATCCCTTAAAATCCATCGCCTTATCGCAGCCCATCCCAAAGGAATCCCATGAAAACCAAACTGTTTCCCTTATTTTTGCTGCTTGCCGCCAGCGCGACCGCATGGGCGCATACCACGCAAGAAATGGCGTTCACCTGCCCCATCGGCGGCGAAAAATTCACGCAAACCATGGACACATCAGGCACCAGCATCGGCATGATGACCGATATGCGCCCCGTCGGCCAGATTGCTGCGCCCTCTGCTCTCCCGCAATGCCCAAAAAACAAATTTGTGATGTTCAAAAAACAATTTAGCCCAGCCGAATTAGCGAAGTTTACGCGCGTGGTAAACAGCGCGGAATATCAGCGCATCGCCGCGCAATCGCCCAGCTATTTTGCGTGGGGGCGCATGATGGAGCTGGCGGGCGAAAACACCGATGCGCAGCAAATGATGAATATTTTTTTGAAAGCAAGCTGGCAGAGTGAAAGCCAAGAATCGTTTAGCAAAACGCTGGAATACGCCGATAAGGTGTTGGTAAACAAGGCAATCAGCAGCAAAGACGCGATTAACGCGCAATTTTTGCGCGGCGAAATGTTGCGCAAGCTAGGGCGGTTTGACGAAGCCAAGCGCGTGTTTACCGCGCTGCAAAAAAATCCTGCGGTAAAACAAGATAAGTTGTTTAGCCAACTGGCAACGCTGCAACTGGGCTTGGTTGCCAAGAAAAGCACGGTTTCGGAGATTATTGATTTTGATAAGAAATAGGGTTTCAGGCTGCCTTTATGAAACCCACAAAGGCAGCCTGAAAATAGATTTGGGACGGTTGCGGATTTCATCCAACCATGTTTGATGATGCTTTGATTTTTGGAGTATTGATTGATGAATTTTTTTGATTTTTTTGCACAAGGTCATTTCAAAAGAATTGCGGCTGAACAAGGATTGGATAGTAAATATTTCAGGTTTCAGTTTTTAATATGCAATTTAAGTGCATTTTTCATTTTTATCTTGGTAAAAACAACCAGTGATTATTATATTAGATGCGTGCTAATGTTAATAATTAGCATATTACTTGGATTTGTTTTAAAAAACAAAGTAATGAATACAATTAAAAACAAAAGGAAATTTTTGTATGATTTATTCCCATTAAAAATGCCTTTTTTAGAGTCGCTTCCTAGCCATACCCCCTTCTTAAATAAAAATATGAGATGGCTTTCATTTGTGGCTGTGTTCAACTTGCTTTTTGTTTATACGGGTATGTCTCGTATTAATGAAGTAGGAAGTATCCTTGGTTATTTTTGCTGCTATTTTTTTTGGGCTTTGCCTTCCATTAAATTTCTATATGCTATTTTTACGTCGGGAATATAAACGTATGCTAGCGGCTGAAATACCACGCCATCATTCCACCAAATAGTTTTGTTCTCTAACCCCAAAATAAATTTCAGGCTGCCTTTATGAAACCCACAAAGGCAGCCTGAAAACTATTTTTCTATCGCCAACTCAATGCGGCAAATGATAAACCTGCGCCAACGCTTGAACCACATGCCCATCATGCGAATCGGCTTTATTTAACGCGCGGGTGGGCGAGTGCAACAGCTTGTTGGTGAGCTTCACCGACAGCCGTTCCAGCACTTCTTCGGGTGGCGTGCCTTTGGCAAGCTGGCGCATAGCATGGCTCAACACTTGTTGGCGGGCGCGTTCGCCTTCATCGCGCAGGGCGCAAATCAGAGGCACGCGCTGGCGGCTTTGTTGCCATGCCACAAATTCGTTCACTTTGGCTTGCACCATCGCTTCGGCTTGGGCAGCAGCAGCGGCGCGGGCTTCTTTGCCGTGTGCCACGCGCTCTGCCATGTCGTCCACGGTAAACAGGGCGATGGTTGGCAACTGCGCCACTTCGGCTTCAATATCGCGCGGCACGGCTAAATCCAGCATAAATTGGGTTTTACTCGCGTCGCTCGTTTTTAGGCTGCCTGTGCGTTGCGCGACGGCGTGTGCCATCATATCGCGCGTAATCACGGGCAATTCGCTGCCTGTGCAAGAGATGATGATGTCGTAGCGGTGCAAAATTTCGGGCAGGGCTTCCAGTTTGCAGGCTTGCGCGCCGTTGCCCAGTTTGCTGCATAAATTGGCGGCTCGGGTGAGCGTGCGGTTGGCAATCATTAAGCTGCGCGGCTGTTTGGCGGCAAAATAGGTTGCCACGCTTTCGTTCATTTCGCCCGCGCCCACAAATAACACGTTTAGGCGGCCGATGTCGCCCACGCTTTGTTCTGCCATGCGCACCGCCGCGCTGGCCATAGAAACCACGTTATCGCCCACGCCGCTTAAACTGCGCACTTCTTTGGCAGCCTGAAACGTGCGTTGAAACAAGGCGTTGAGCCATGTGCTGATGCTGCCTTGCTCCCGTGCGATGCGCACGGCTTCTTTCATTTGCCCCAAAATCTGCGCCTCGCCCAGCACCATGCTGTCCAAGCCGCAGGCAACGCGGAAGGCGTGGCGGATGGTTTCGCTGCATCCGAGCGTGTAAAGATAGGGGCGGATGTCGGCGGCGTTTACGCCTTGGTAGTCTGCCAGCCAGTTGATAATCATCTCAGCATCGCCCACGCAATAGAGCTCGGTGCGGTTGCACGTGGACAGGATAACGGCTTCGGCAGCGGCGTTCACGCTCAAATCGCGCACAGCTTCGGGCAGCGCGTCGGCGGCAAAGGCGAGCTGTTCGCGGATGGCTAGGGGGGCGGTTTGGTGATTTAGCCCGATAACGGTGAGTTTCATGGTGTGGTTTATATTATTGGAAATGATGGGCGCAATTATAGCAAAAAATTAAGAGCTTATTGGAAATTTAAGATTTTAACTATTAAATGCGATTCATTCTCATCTAGGATGTTGGTTTTGCCCTCTATTTGGTAGAGGCATATAATCAGCATTTTCCACGAATGTTTGGGGATGCAGATGGATTTGCACGCGATTCGGCAGGATTACAGTAAGCAGGAATTATCCGAAGCGCAATGCTTGGCGAACCCGATTGAGCAGTTTGAATTGTGGCTGGGCGAGGCGATGGCGGCGCAGGTAAACGAGCCGACGGCGATGAATGTGGCGACGGTGGGCGCGGATAATCGCCCCACCTGCCGCGTGGTGCTGTTGAAAGAAGTGAACCCGCAAGGTTTTGTTTTTTTTACCAATTACAACAGCCGCAAGGGGCAGGCATTGGCAAGCCATCCGTTTGCCGCGCTCACCTTTTTTTGGCCCGAATTGGAGCGGCAGGTGCGCGTGGAGGGACAGGTTTTCAGGCTGCCTGAACACGAGTCGGATGCCTATTTTGCCAGCCGCCCTTACACCAGCCGCGTGGGTGCGTGGGCGAGCGAGCAAAGCCAGCCGATTGCCAACAAGGCGGTGCTGATGGCGCGGGCGGCGATGTTTGGCGCACGGCATCCGCTAAATGTGCCGCGTCCGCCGCATTGGGGCGGCTATGTGGTGCAGCCCGACCGTGTGGAGTTTTGGCAGGGGCGGCCAAGCCG
>CAJPSG010000138.1 GCA_905373195.1 Kingella oralis | reverse complement strand
CCCAAAGGCAGCCTGAAAAACAAAACCGCTTGATATTCCGCCAAGCGATTTTTTACTAGATGGATTAACTTTCAGGCTGCCTCAAATGCGCACCACAAAGCCCCAACCCTTTTTCAGGCTGCCTAACGCTCCCAAAGGCAGCCTGAAATCCACTTCCACCTATTTGTAAACAACCCCCAGCCTTTTGTAAATAAATGTTGTCGCCCCTCAGCAAAAATGGCACAATCAACCGCATCATTTCCAACTGCCCAGCAAGGAGCAACGCCATGTCCATTAACGCCATTAACAACGTCATCAACCTAATTGAAGAAAACGAAGCCCGCTTCGTTGATTTGCGCTTCACCGACACCAAAGGCAAGCAGCACCATTTCACCATCCCCGCCCACGTTGTGTTAGAAGACCCCGAAGAATGGTTTGAAACCGGGCAAGCGTTTGACGGCTCGTCCATCGGCGGCTGGAAAGGCATCCAAGCCTCCGACATGCAGCTTCGCCCCGACCCCAGCACCGCCTTTATCGACCCCTTTTTTGACGATGCCACCGTGGTGCTGATTTGCGATGTCATCGACCCCGCCCACGGGCAAGGCTACGACCGCGACCCGCGCAGCATCGCCCGCCGCGCCGAAGCGTATTTAAAATCCACAGGCATCGGCGACACCGCGTATTTTGGGCCCGAACCCGAATTTTTCGTGTTTGACGGCGTGGCGTTTGAAACGCACATGGACAAAGCCCGCTTTGAAATCACCTCCGAAAGCGCGGCTTGGAGCAGCGGCTATCATTACGACGGGCAAAACACAGGGCATCGCGCCGTGGTAAAAGGCGGCTACGCGCCCGTTGCGCCAGTGGACGCGGGGCAAGATTTGCGCTCAGCGATGGTGCGCGTGTTAGAAGAAATCGGCATCCCCGTGGAAGTGCATCACGGCGAAGTGGGCACAGGCAGCCAAATGGAAATTGGCACAAAATTCAGTACATTAGTGCAACGCGCCGACTGGACGCAAGACATGAAATATGTGATTTGGAACGTGGCGCACAATTTCAACAAAACTGCCACCTTTATGCCCAAACCCTTGATGGGCGACAACGGCAGCGGTATGCACGTTCACCAATCCATCTGGAAAGACGGCAAAAACCTGTTTGCGGGCGACGGCTACGCAGGGTTGAGCGACCTTGCGCTGTATTACATTGGCGGCATCATCCACCACGCCAAGGCTTTGAACGCCATCACCAACCCCGCCACCAATTCCTACAAACGCCTTGTGCCACATTTTGAAGCCCCTGTGAAACTGGCGTATTCCGCCAAAAACCGCTCGGCATCCATCCGCATCCCCGCCGTGCACAGCAGCAAAGCGGTGCGCATTGAAGCGCGCTTCCCCGACCCGATGGCAAACCCTTATCTTGCCTTCGCCGCCTTGCTGATGGCGGGCTTGGACGGCATCCAAAACAAAATTCACCCCGGCGACCCCGCCACCAAAAACCTCTACGACTTGCCACCCGAGGAAGACGCGCAAGTGCCCACTGTGTGCGCTTCGTTGGACGAGGCTTTGGCGGCGCTGAAAGCCGACCACGAATTTTTAACGCGCGGCGGCGTGTTTAGCCAAGATTGGATTGAGAGCTATATTGCGTTTAAATCGGAGGATGTGCGCCGTATGCAGATGGCACCGCATCCGCTGGAATTTGAAATGTATTATTCGCTGTAAACCCGCATGGGATAGGCAGCCTGAAAACGTTGAAATGCGTTTTCAGGCTGCCTTGTGCATTGTTCCAATGCCGATTTTTTCTCATATATTCTCATATATTAGATAATTGAGCTGACCATGTAGGCAGCCTGAAAGGATGATTATGACTAGATTACTGATGACTACCGCGCTGGCGTTAAGCCTTGCCGCGTGCCAATCGCCCGCCGCGCCCATGTCTGTCGCGCCCACATCATCGCCCGCCCAGCAGCCCGCTCACGCCGCGCAGGAAAACACGAACGTGCTGATTATCTTTTTTGAACAGGGCAAGGGCGATGCGGTTGCCGCTGCGGTAAAACAGTACGGCGCGGAGGTGGTTTATCGTTACCAGATGATGAACGGCATGGCGATTCGCGTGCCTGCGGGCAAGAATGTGGATGCGGCGATGGCGCATTTTGAGCGGGTGCGTGGGGTGTTGCAGGTGCAGCGCGACCAAGTGATGCAGTTGCATTAGGCAGCCTGAAAAGGGGGCTGTGGAGCGGCAATGAGTTTGCCTGCTGGGTCATAAATTATCTGCCCTGCGGGGAGCATTAAGGCAGCCTGAAAATGGATAATCCCATTTTCAGGCTGCCTTTGTGTTGGGATGCTTTGCAGCGGTTAGCTTTCCCAGTTGATTTCTGTAATCTCGCCATCGGCGGCAACGGAGACGGCGAGCGTGTCGGGCAGTTCGTCGCCGCCGTCCATTTCTTCGCGGTGGTGGGTGAGGTAGCTGTCGTCGTCAGCAAGATAATCTTGCAAAGCGACGCGGGCGCGTTGGTCTAGCTCGGCGAGGTTTTGCAGACGGGCGGCGAATTGGTCTAGCTCGCTGGCATCTAGCTCGGCTTCGGCGGCTGCCCAAAGCTGGGCATTGACGCTATGCCCGTTCAAATCTACGCCGCGCTCCCACAGCACATCTACTTCGTCTGCCAGTGCGTCGCTGTCTAATAAGCCAAAATAGGGATGGTTGAGTGTTGCCATGTGTTGCTCCTTTGGTGTGGGGGAGGGGAAGCGGTGTGCTGCTGGTGCGCTATTGGTTGTGCTGAAATTTTGGTAAGCCATAGGCAGCCTGAAATCTAAAATGACGTGGCGATGCTTGTCGTCAAATGGTGTGTTCAATAGAGCTTTGCTGGTTGGCAAGATGTCGGCGAGCCGCCGACGCTCCATCAGTTGTCGGGTTTGCCTAGATTTCAGGCTGCCTATTTTTTCTTGGTGGGGGCTTTTTCGGGTGGCTTGCTATTGGATTTGTTGTTGGTTTTGCTGTTAGTTTTGGTTTTTTCAGGCTGCTTTGTGGGTTTGTTGTTGGCTTTGGCGGGGGTTTTTTCAGGCTGCTTTGTTGATTTTGCTTTTTCAGGCTGCCTTGTGGCTTTGGGTTCGGGTTTGGCAACGGGCTTCGTTGCGGGTTTGATATTTTTGGCTTTGGGCAAGGCGATGCGCGGTTCGTGTTTGGCTTCGTTGCGGTTTTCGGGTTTTTCTGGCGCGGCATCGGTGGCTTGGGCGATGGGTTTGCGTGCGGCTTTGGGCTTGGGTTTGGCGGGCGTGGGTTGCGCCGCAGCGGGTTGCGATGCGCTTGGGGCGGGGTTGTCGTTTTCAGGCTGCGTGTTGGCTTGGGCGATAAACCATTGCCATTGCTGTTTTAATGCGCTGCTGATGGCTTTTTGTTTTTCTTCGGCGGTGGTGCTGCCCGATGTGATTTGTTGGAAATTAAGGCTCACGCTGGGGTTGTCCATTTTGCCGCTGACGCGGATGGGCAGGGCTTGGCTTTCGGCGTTGCCTTTGAAGCGGATGTCTTCGGTGATTTCGTTGCTGGCAAGGTTGAGCTTGCCGCTGCTGGTCATGGTGGCGGCGGGCCAGGTAAACGCGGCTTGGGCGCTGTGGCTGCTGATGCCGTTTTGGATGTTGGCTTCCAGCACAAAATGGCTGAACGGCATGGCGGAGGCTTCGGCTTCGGGCGTGCTGTTGCCGATGCCGGCGAGCAGGTTGCGGACGCGGTTGAAGCTGATGCCCGACCATTCGCCGTTGTTAATATCCAGTTTCACGCTGCCGTTGAGGCTGGCGAGCAGTTCTTCTAGGCTGCTGCCTTGCGCGGTGAGGGCGAATTCGGCGGTGCCTTTGCCGCTGATGCGGCTTTGTTGGAACAAATCTTGCAGCAGGGGGTGGATTTGCACGCCTTCGGCTTTTTGGTGGAGCTGGTAGGCGATGGGGGTGCGGTTTTGGATGATGAAGCTTCCGTCGGTGCGCCCGCTGTATAGGTCGGCGGTGAGCGGGGCGAGGATGATGGATTCGGCGCTGGCGTTGATGCTGGCGTGGATGTTGTCGATTTGGGCGCGGGGGGTTTCCAGCGTGCCGATGTCGGTGTCGATTTGGTAGGTGAGCGGGGCGGTGGGGAAGATTTGGCTGATGTCGTCGGTGGTGGGGTTGCTTTTGATGAGCGTGGCGTAGTTTTTGGTGTTGAGCTTGGCGATTTTCAGGCTGCCTATGATGTGGTTTTCGTTGCGGTTGAGGGCGATGTTGGCGGGCTGTTTGTCAAACAGGCCTTGCAGTTGGATTTGCCAGTTGGCGAGGTGGGCAAATTTCAGGCTGCCTTCCATTTCGCTGGCGAAGCGGGGCGTGCCTTGGGGGGTGGTTTGGGTGCTGATGAATTTGAGTTTGCTCAGCTGGATGCCGCTGCCGTTGCGCCATATCAGCTCGGATTTGGCGTTGATGTCTAGGTTGTCTTGTTGGGCGTTGCGGGTGTTGAGATCTAGGTTGATTTCGTCGCTGTGCAGTTCGTTGTCTTGCCATTGGGCTTGGGCGGCGGCGAGGGTGCCGGTGGGCTGGTTGGGGTGGCCGGGGGCAGTGAACACAGCGTTGATGCCTGTGAGCTTGGTGTCGCCAAAGCGGCTGGCGAGTTTGGTGATGCTGATGTTGAAGGTACTGTTGTGGCGG
>CAJPSG010000137.1 GCA_905373195.1 Kingella oralis | reverse complement strand
CCTTATAGGATAAGGTTTGTAGGGGTTTTTAGCACCTTTTTTGTCCTATATGCCGCAATGGGCAGCCTGAAAGGGGTAGGGTGGGCAATAATGGTTTTTTCAGGCTGCCTTATTCGCCACCAGAGGCAGCCTGAAAATGCTATTTCGCAGTTGTGCAACCGTTAAACAAAAATGCTTGAACGCCCATGCTGGGCAACAAAACCGCGTGATGCCCCAAACACCTAAGGCAGCCTGAAAACGTATTTTGCAACGTTTTCAGGCTGCCTTTATGCTGCACAACAGGACAGGTTTATTTTCCCCGTGCCAACTGTTCCGCTGCTTCCAGCGCGTAATAGGTCAAAATCCCATCCGCGCCCGCGCGTTTAAAGGCGAGCAGGCTTTCCAAAATCACTTTGTCGCCGTCCAAAAAGCCGTTGTCAATCGCCGATTGCAGCATGGCGTATTCGCCCGACACTTGGTAGGCAAAGGTGGGCACGCCAAATTCGTCTTTCACGCGGCGCACCACGTCTAAATACGGCAACCCTGGTTTCACCATCACCATATCTGCGCCCTCCATGATGTCCAACGCTACTTCGTGCAAGGCTTCGTTACTGTTGGCGGGGTCTTGCTGATACTGCTCTTTGGACGATTTGCCCAAGTTGCCCGCGCTGCCCACTGCGTCGCGGAATGGGCCGTAGAACGCGGAAGCATATTTGGCGGAATACGCCATGATGCGCGTGTGGATGTGTCCTGCGTTTTCCAGCGCAACGCGGATGGCGGCGATGCGCCCGTCCATCATGTCGGATGGGGCGACCACTTGCGCGCCTGCTTCGGCATGGCTTAACGCTTGCTTTACCAACACTTCTATGGTTTCGTCGTTGAGCACATAGCCTGTGCTGTCGGTTAAGCCGTCTTGCCCGCTGAGCGTGTAGGGGTCTAGCGCGACATCGGTCATAATGCCCAGCTCGGGGAACTCGCGGCGCAGGGCACGCACGGTGGTTTGCACCAAGCCTTCGGGGTTGTAGGCTTCGCGCGCGTCGGCGGTTTTGTTTTGCGTTACCACGGGGAACAGCGCGAGCATGGGGATGCCCAGCTGGCAGGCGTGTTCAGCGGTTTTTAATAATAAATCAATGCTCTGACGTTTGATTTTGGGCATGGAGGCGATGGCTTCTTCGCGGTTTTGTCCTTCTAACACAAACACGGGGTAAATCAAATCGTCGGCGGTGAGCGTGTGTTCGCGCATCAAGCGGCGGCTGAAATCGTCGCGGCGCATACGGCGCATACGGCTGATGGGGGCTTGGCGTGGGGGGAAGTTCATTTTTTCATTTCCTTTGTTGATTGGGTTGAGGGGTGTTTCAGGCTGCCTTTGGAATATTTGCATTTGCGCTGGCAATGAATGCAGCAAATGGTTGGGTTTACGCGCTACAAGCGTGGTACGCGGCGCAACGCGTGTGCTGGCAAAAATAGAGCAAACGGCGTTTCAGGCTGCCTTATGCGCTTGGGCAGCCTGAAAATCATCTAGCGTTGCCCAAATCTTGCCGCATTCGCCGCAGCCGTAAAAATCTTCGGTGTCGTTAAACACATGGCACACAATGCCATCGCAATGCGGCTCGGGGCAGGGCTGGCGAAAGCCGTCATCGGGCGGGGCGGTGAGCTTGGGGTTTTCGGTGTAGCCCGTGGTTTGCTGGCAATGCGGGCATTCAATCATTACCAACTGCAAGCCTGTGGACTGCATTCGGGTTACAAAATCTTGCGCTTCGGCGGAGAGGGTAAACGGGGCGTGGCAATGGGCGCAGATGGTGTGCATAAGACAGCATGAAAATGGTTTGGTTTACACTTTCAGGCTGCCTATTGGGTTCGCGCTATCAGGCAGCCTGAAAACCCAAAAGCAGCCTGAAATCCGTTTTCAGGCTGCCTATTGTGGCGTGATTATTTCTTTGCCGCTTCAATCTGAATATCAATGCGCACGTTTTTCGCCATGCCTTCTTTCACCAAATAATTCATGCCCCATTTGGTGCGGTCGATGGTGGTGGAAAAATCGCCGCCGCACACTTCGGTTTTCAGCATAGGACTTTGATAACAATTGAATTTGTTGGCAGTCAATTTCACAGGATGGGTTTTGCCCAGCAGGGTTAAATTGCCGTCCACGGCAGCCAATTTTTTGCCGTTGAAATGGAACTTGGTGGACACAAAGCGCATCTCAGGAAATTTTTCCGCGTTAAACAAATCGGCAGATTGCAAGTGGTGGGTAAATTCTTGCGAACCCGTTTGCAAGTTTGCCAACGGCAGGGCGATGTCAATGCTGCCTGTGCGTTTGGCGAGGTCAAATTGCATATTGCCTTTTAAGCCGTAGATGCCGCCCACATTGCTGGATGTGCCAAAGTGGTCAATGGTAAAGCGCGCGTTGGTGTGGAAGGCGTCCACTTCATAATTTGCTGCGTGTGCTGCGCCTGCTGCCAAAATAGCGGCGATAAAAAGTGCTTTTTTCATGGTTTTTCCTTATGAGGAGTGGGTAAATAAAGCGGTATCTTAACACAAGATAACGATTTGACTGTTTCCCAACACGAAAACCCGTTTTACGCCGTGTTAAACAATCGCTCCCCAAACAATCGCTCGCCGCGCGGATATTCGCTCCAATGCGCCGATTGCGCTTGCAACGCCGTTTGCAACGATTGCGCGGCGATTTCGGGTTTCAGGCTGCCGCAAAGAAAAATATCCACCGCCGCAAAACGATGCTCCGCCCAAGTGTGTATCGTGATGTGCGACTCCGCCAACAACAACACGCCTGTTACGCCGCCGCCTGCGCCAAAGCTGTGAAAATGCGCCGATAAAATCGTTGCGCCTGCCCGCGTTGCCGCTTGTCGCATCGCACGTTCCAACGCCGCCGCATCGCGCAACATCGCCGCAGGGCAGCCATACAAATCCAGCAAACCATGCGTGCTGGGGCGATAGTCGCTCATTTGTGCCCACCCGAATAGCCGCCGCTGTATCCCGAGCCGCTGGGGATATAAGCGCGACTGCCCGAGCGCGAGCCAGAACCCGATCCATCGCTGCCCACAATCGCATAATTGCTAAACGTGCCAAAGCCAATCGCCAACAGCGCAACCCATAAATAAGTATTCCGATTCATGGCGACTCCTTCGCTGCCAAATCCTGCGCACGCGCCGCCTGCCGCAATTCCAACTGCCGCGCGTGAAATTCGCCCATGCTCTCCAAACCACGCAAATGCCGCGATAATTCCGTGAGCGCGCGCTCGTAAACATAACGTTTAAATTCAATCACTTCATCAATCACCGCCCAATATTCGTGCCAACGCCAGCCATCAAATTCAGGCTGCTGCGTCGCCTGCAAATGCATATCGCTATCCTGCCCCACAAAGCGCAGCAAAAACCAAATTTGCTTTTGCCCGCGATACGAGCCGCGCCATTCCCGCCGCACCCAATTATTCGGCACATCATAGCGCAGCCAATCGCGCGTGCGCCCCAAAAGTTTAACGTGCTGCGGCAGCAAGCCCACCTCTTCAAACAACTCACGATACATCGCCGTTTCAGGGCTTTCCCCAGGCTTAATCCCACCCTGCGGAAACTGCCACGCCTGTTCGCGCACGCGCTTTCCCCAAAACACACGATTATCCTGATTGAGCAAAATAATACCGACATTTGGTCGGTATCCTTCCCTATCCAGCATCGTGCCACTCCAAAAAATCAATGCCCGAATTTTCCCACAAAACCCAAAAAGCTGCCAACACGCTATAATCCGCGCAGCCCGTTTCAGGCTGCCTCAACGCCCGCGCGATAGACCTAAGGCAGCCTGAAACGATAGTGCGAACAATGTTTACAAAATAACTAGGTTTACGCCCAAAGGCAGCCTGAAAACCATCCCGCACAGCCAAAAACAAAAAGGACAACCCCAATGACCGAACTCACCCAACTCATCCAAACCGACAGCTACGGCGAAGTGCAAGAAACCCTACAATTTCTGCTAGAAGAATGCAGCCTAGACCAAGCTCCCAACCGCGAAGAAATCGCCCAATGGCGCGACATCCTCGCCATGCGCGGCGGCAAATTCCAAGCCCTCGCCCAACAATGCCAACAATTTCTCAACGAACTCGCATGACGCTCCCCAATAACAAATGGCTCGCCGCCGCTCTATTGTGGTTCATCGCAGGCATATACAGCCTCATCTTCCGCGAAAGCAACAGCCACACCGCCCCGCCCTTTCCCCACTTTGACAAAATCGCCCACGCCGCCCTATTTTTCGCCCAAACATGGCTGCTCGCCAAAGCATGGCTTGCCGAACGCAAACGCCCGCCCATCGCCGCCTTGTTCACATTCGCCCTGTGCTACGCCATCAGCAGCGAAATCGCCCAACACCTGTTCACTCAAACCCGACACGGCGATCCACTCGACGCCCTTGCCGACATGGCAGGCAGCAGCATCGCCCTTTATCTCGCCCACCACGCATACCAACACAATAATAGGCAGCCTGAAAATAAAACCGTTTAATTTCATTTGATTGTTATTTTGTATATGGAAATCGTTTGACAATGCAAACAAACGCAATCATAATTCGCAACTTATTTCCCCGATAGCTCAGTCGGTAGAGCGACGGACTGTTAATCCGCAGGTCGCTGGTTCGAGCCCAGCTCGGGGAGCT
>CAJPSG010000136.1 GCA_905373195.1 Kingella oralis | reverse complement strand
CGCATCAACGCTGTCCGACATAAACACACTCCACACCACAAACGCCAAAATCAGCTGAATCACCGCGCCCGAATATTGCCGATTGCCGCGCCCAAACTGCAAAGCGTTGGCGAGCACCGCGCAGGCGAATGTCCACGCGACAAAGGGCATCGTCAACAGAAAGCACACCGATTCGGCAGGCGTTGTGCTGCGGTTGTTGCCAAAAAAATAGGCGCAGCCGATGAAAAACCAGCCGATGAAAAACCCCGTCCAAGCCACGGTGGGCGCGGCGATGATGCGCGAATACGCCATTTGCCACGGCGACAGCGACGACATCCGCAGCTGGTCAAACGCGTTGGCGGCAATATCGTTTTTCAGGCTGCGTTCTATCAAGGCAAAGCCCGTGATGGCGGAAAATACCAAGCCCATCGCGCCCACAGCGAGCAAATGGTAGTACCAATCGCGGTATTCGCCTTTGGCAAAGGCAAACAGCGCGTAAATAATCGCCACGCCCGCTATCATGCCCCAGCTTAAATTGAGCCACAGCAGGCGTTGAAATTCGGCGTTCACCCAAATTTTGGGCGTTTTGATGTTTGGCGTGTTCATGGTTTATCCCTTTGAATATTCAACGTGTTTTGATAGCTTTCCAGCAGTGAAGTGCGCACCGATTCCAGCGCGCACACGGGCAATTCGCGCTGCACCAAATCGCGCAACAAAGCTGCGCACGCCAAATTGCCCGCAGGCAAGACAACGTGCAAGGCATCGCCGATGGCTTCTGCCGATTGCACCGCTGTCAATTCGCGCACCGCCGCCGCCAGCTCCGCCGCCGTGCGGTTAGCAAAACGCAGGCGCACCGTTTGCGTTTCAGGCTGCCCTTCGCCGTGCAGGGCTTGGAACGCCTGAATTTGCCCTTGTTTGATGACGAGCATATGGCTGCAATATTCGTCCAGCTCTGACAAAATATGACTGGACACCAAAATCGTCATGCCCTCGCGTTGCAATTGCAACAACAGCAGCGACAGCTCATGCCGCGCCTCGGGGTCTAGCCCGCTGGCCGGCTCGTCCAGCAGCAAAAATTTGGGGCGATGGATGATGACTTGCCCAATGCCCACGCGCTGCTTTTGCCCGCGCGACAAATTGCTCACGCGGCTATACAGCTTATCCGCCAGCCCCAAAAGCTGCACCGTGCCGCCCACTGCTTGCGCCAAATCGCCATCGGATACGCCGCGCGATTTTGCCGCATAGGTTAAGCATTGGATAACGGATAAGCCTTCGGGCAAGCCAAAGATGTCGGGCAGATAGCCCAGCTGGGCGAAGCTCGCGCGCGGGTTCGCCAAAATAGGCTTGCCGCCGAGCAATACTTCGCCGCTGCTGGGGCATTCCAGCCCCGCCATGCAGCGCATCAGCGTGGATTTGCCTGCGCCGTTGGGCCCGATTAAGCCGGTGATGCTGCCATTGGGCAGCTCTACGTTGATGTTGTACAGCACTTGGCGGCTGTCGTAATGGAAATTGAGATTTTGCGCGGTGAGCATTTTTGAGCATTCCTTGTGAACAAGAGAGGCAGCCTGCGTAGCGAAGCGGAGTTGCGAAGCTAAAAGGGATAGAGGCGTGATTTTAAAGCAAATAGAGGCAGCCTGAAATCTAAAATGGAGCGGTGATGGCTCGTCGCCAAATGGTGGCACGGAATAGGGGATGCTGTTTATTCAGCAAACTATCGGCGAGCCGCCGACGTTCCATTTTCAGGCTGCCTTTTGGGGATGGTTGAGGCAGCCTGAAAAGCCAATCCGATGCTTAAACGCGGGCGCAATATTGGGCAGCCTGAAAACGATTCGCGCGGTTCTACGGCTTGCTCGCAAGCCGTGCGCGGGTTTGAAAAATGCCTAAGGCAGCCTGAAAACCAAGTAATCTATGGAGCGGCGGCGACTCGTCGCCAAATGGTTGCACAGGGAATAGGGCGATGCCTTTTATTCAGCAAACTGTCGGCGAGCCGCCGACGCTCTATTTTAGATTTCAGGCTGCCTTATGGCTTGGCGGGATAGTAGGGTGGGGCGTATGCGTGGGCATAATGAATGCGCTTGCCCATCGTCATGCCATCCAATCTAAAAGGCAGCCTGAAACGGATATTTCCATTTTCAGGCTGCCTATTCATTTCAGCAAATTCAACAAACTATTTCTTCAACTCCGCCAAAATCTCATCCACCGTGCCTTTGGCATCGCCAAAGCACATCACGGTGTTTTCGTTGAAGAACAGCGGATTTTGCACGCCCGCATAGCCCGTGTTCATGGAGCGCTTGAACACCACCACTTCTTTCGCTTTCCACACTTCCAGCACAGGCATGCCTGCGATGGGCGAGTTGGGGTCGGTTTGCGCGGCGGGGTTCACCGTATCGTTTGCGCCGATCACCAACACCACATCGGTGTCGGGAAAATCATCGTTGATTTCGTCCATTTCCAACACAATGTCATACGGCACTTTCGCTTCGGCGAGCAACACATTCATGTGCCCAGGCAAACGCCCAGCCACGGGGTGAATGCCGAAGCGCACGTTCACGCCTTGCTTGCGCAGCAAATCGGTGATTTCGGCAACGGGATATTGCGCCTGCGCCACCGCCATGCCGTAACCCGGGGTGATAATCACGCTGCCTGCGCCTTTCAGCATCGCCGCCACATCGGCGGGTTTCACTTCGCGGTATTCGCCCACTTCTTCGCTGCCCGCTGCGGCGGATGCGCCATCGGTGCCAAAGCCGCCCGCAATCACCGAAATAAACGAGCGGTTCATCGCTTGGCACATGATGTAAGACAAAATCGCGCCGCTGCTGCCCACCAGCGCGCCGGTAACAATCAACAAATCGTTAGACAGCATAAAGCCCGCCGCCGCTGCCGCCCAGCCTGAATACGAGTTCAGCATAGACACCACCACAGGCATATCCGCCCCGCCGATGGAAGCCACCAGATGCCAGCCGAACGCCAGCGCAATCACGGTCATCACAATCAGGGCAAACCAGCTGCCGTTCGCGCTCACAAACACCAACATCAACACAAACGACACCAACAGCGCGGCGAGGTTCAGCTTGTGTTTGTGTGGCAATTTAAGCGGTTTGCTGCTGATTTTGCCGTTGAGTTTGCCAAAGGCAACCAGTGAGCCTGTAAACGTTACCGCGCCGATGAAGATACCGAGAAACACTTCCACCAAGTGAATAGTGTGCATATCGTCGGCAACATTGCCCGCGTCAATAAAGCTGTTGAAGCCCACCAACACCGCCGCCAAGCCCACAAAGCTGTGCAGCAGCGCAATCAGCTCGGGCATTTCGGTCATTTCCACTTTTTTGGCTTTATAGATGCCCACCGCTGCGCCAATCAGCATGGCGAGGATAATCCAGCCCAAGCCTGATACGTTGTCGGCAAAAATGGTGGCAACGAGCGCAATCGCCATGCCCGCAATGCCTGAATAACAGCCTTGCTTGGCGGTTTCCTGCTTGGATAGGCCAGCCAGCGAGAAGATAAATAAGATAGCAGCAACGATGTAGGCTGCGGTTACTAATCCTGTGGACATTGTTTGGTCTCCGAGATTTTAGATTTAGATTTAATGGATGGAATAAATGGGTTTGGGTTTTCAGGCTGCTTCTAAATGTTGGCAAATAGCAGATGAGCATTTGCGATTGCATGAGGCAGCCTGAAAACGCCGATTTACCCTTTTCTAAACATATTCAACATTCTGCGCGTAACAAAAAAGCCGCCGAAAATATTGATGCTCGCCAGTAGCACGGCAATAAATGCCAACAACGACACCACGCCGCCTGCGCCAATTTGTAACAACGCGCCCACCACAATAATCCCCGAAATCGCGTTGGTAACCGCCATCAGGGGCGTGTGCAGCGAATGGCTCACATTCCAAACCACATAGTAGCCAATTACGCAAGAGAGCACGAACACGATAAAGTGCTGCAAAAAGGCTTCGGGAGCCACCGCGCCCACCCACAAAATCAACACCGCCGCAATCGCCGCAGGGGCAATGCGCTTCCATGCAGGCGTTGGCTCGGCTTTGGCTTTGGCGGCAACCGCTTTTTCAGGCTGCTTGGCTTGCTGCGGCGCGGCGGAAACTTGAATGGCAGGCGGCGGGAAGGTGATTTCGCCATCGCGGGTAACCGTCATATTGCGGATGATGACATCATCAAAATTCAGCTCAATTTCGCCGTCTTTGTTGGGTGAGAGCAGCTTGGTTAGGTTGACCAAGTTGGTGGCGTAAAGCTGGGATGATTGCCCTGCCAAGCGGTTTGCCATGTCGGTGTAGCCGATGATTTTCACGCCGTTGTCGGTAATGAATAATTCGCCCGGTTTGGTGAGCTCGCAGTTGCCGCCCGTTGCCGCCGCCAAATCCACAATCACCGATCCTGCTTTCATGCTGGCAACCATGTCTGCCGTAATCAGCTTGGGCGCAGGTTTGCCGGGGATGGCGGCGGTGGTGATGATGATGTCCACTTCGCGCGCTTGCTCGGCAAACAGCTTCATTTCGGCGGCGATAAATTCTTCGCTCATCACTTTGGCATAGCCGTCGCCCGAGCCGCCGCTTTCTTGCGGAAAGTCTAATTTAAGGAATTTGCCGCCCATGGATTCAATTTGCTCGGCAACTTCCAAGCGCGTGTCAAACGCGCGAACCACCGCGCCCAGCGA
>CAJPSG010000135.1 GCA_905373195.1 Kingella oralis | reverse complement strand
TTTTGTTGCGTTTAAAGTAAATGTAAATAAGTGTAAAGAATGAAAAATTTGGCTTTACATGAACCATATAATCTACTTAGGTTTTGGCAAAGGTTTCAGGCTGCCTATATCGCTGCCAACACCAAAGGCAGCCTGAAACCAGTACCCCCAGTTTCAGGCTGCCTTTTATTCACCGCGCAACATCAAACATCCAACACCAGCCGTGCAGGGTCTTCCAGCAATTCTTTAATCGTAACCAGCGTGAGCACGGCTTCACGCCCGTCGATAATGCGGTGGTCATACGACAGCGCAAGATACATCATCGGGCGCACCACCACTTCGCCGTTTTCCACCACCGCGCGTTCTTTGGTGGCGTGCATGCCCAAAATGGCGGATTGCGGCGGGTTGATAATCGGCGTGGACATCATGGAGCCAAATGTGCCGCCGTTGGTGATGCTGAATGTGCCGCCTGTTAGGTCTTCAATCGCAATTTTGCCATCTTTGGCTTTGGCGGCGTAATCGGCGATGGCGCGTTCAATGTCGGCGATGCTCATTTGGTCGGCATCGCGCAAAATGGGCACAACCAAGCCGCGCGGGCTGCCGATGGCGATGCCGATGTCAAAATAGCCATGATAAACAATGTTTTTGCCATCCACCGATGCGTTCACAATCGGGTATTTTTTCAGCGCAGCAACGGCGGCTTTCACAAAGAACGACATAAAGCCGAGCTTCACACCATGCGTTTTTTCAAATTTTTCTTTGTATTTGGCGCGCAAATCCATCACGGGCTTCATGTTCACTTCGTTAAACGTGGTCAAAATGGCGTTTTGCGCCTGCGATTCCAGCAAACGCTCTGCTACGCGCGCGCGCAAGCGGCTCATCGGCACGCGCTGTTCAAAGCGTTCGCCCGCAGGCAACGCGGCAGCCTGAACCGCAGGCGCAGCTTTGGGCGCGGCAGGCGCGTTGAGCACGTCTTCTTTTAACACGCGCCCATCGCGCCCCGAGCCTTGAATTTGGCTCACGTCCACGCCTTTTTCAGCGGCGAGTTTGGCGGCGGCGGGCATGGCAACGCCTGCTTGGCTGTTAGATGCGGGGGCAGCGGCTGGCGCAGCAGAGGCAGCCTGAATTTCGGTCGCAACAGGCGCGGCTTGCGCGGCAACGGCGGCGGTGTCAATTTTGGCGAGCAATTGCTGCGTGGTAACGGTTTCGCCGTCTTGCACCACAATCTCCACCAACACGCCCGCTTGCGGCGCGGGCACTTCCAGCACTACTTTATCGGTTTCAATGTCTACCAGCGTTTCATCGCGGGCAACGCTTTCGCCCACTTTTTTATACCATTTGAGCAAAGTGCCTTCGGTGATGCTTTCGGCGAACACGGGTACGTTTACTTCAACAATCATATTTCTCTCCAAGATGGGTTAGGTTCACTTTGAAGCAGTCTGAAAAGCGAAATATCATTTTCAGGCTGCCTTATTTTGTTTACAGCTTTACAGGTCAGGATGCAACACATCGGGCGGTTGGTTTGAAACGCGCTGGGCAGATTTACTGCGCACAACCGCGTTTCAGGCTGCCTCAACGCCGTTGTTAATCCAACTTCAACGCATCTTCCACCAACTGCTTCAACTGCGCCGCGTGCAAGCTGCCATAGCCCACCGCAGGCGATGAGCTAGACGGACGCGCTACCACTTGCCAACGCGCATCAGGCGCAACGCGCTCTAAGCGATGACGAATTTGATACCACGCGCCTTGGTTTTTCGGCTCTTCCTGCGCCCACATCAACTGCGCGTTGGGATATTTTGCCAACTCGGCGGCTAATTCCGCATACGGCATCGGATAAAGCTGTTCCAGCCGCACGATGGCGATGTCGTTGTCCAAACCGCGCTCGGCGCGTCCTGCCAGCAGGTCGTAATACACTTGCCCTGCGCACACAATCACGCGTTTCACCTTGCTGTTGTCGCGCGCCAAGCCATCGCCAATCACAGGGCGGAACGCCGTGCCTTCCACAAAATGCGCCAGCGGGCTGGTGGAATCTTTAAAGCGCAGCAAGCGTTTAGACATGAAAATCACCAATGGCTTGCGATACGAGCGCAAGGTTTGGCGGCGCAAAATATGGAACATTTGCGCGGCTTCGCTGGGCATAATCACCTGCATATTTTCTTCGGAACACAGTTGCAGCCAACGCTCCAATCGCCCCGATGAATGCTCGGGCCCTTGCCCATCGTAGCCATGCGGCAGGATAACGGTTAAGCCGCACATTCGCCCCCATTTGGTTTCGCCAGACGAGATAAACTGGTCAATCGCCACTTGCGCGCCGTTGGCAAAATCGCCAAATTGCGCTTCCCAGATGGTGAGCTGCTCGGGCGCGGAGCAAGCGTGTCCGTATTCATACGCCAACACGGCTTCTTCGTTGAGAATGCTGTCAATCACGGTGAACGGCGCTTGGTTTTCCGCCATGTGTTCCAGCGGCGTGTAAATGCCCAAGTCGTGTTTTTGCCGTTGCGTGTCGTGCAACACGGCGTGGCGGTGCGAGAATGTGCCGCGCCCCGAATCTTCGCCCGAAATGCGCACGGGCGTGCCGTTGGTAACCATGCTGGCGTAGGCAATGGTTTCTGCCATGCCCCAATCTATCGGCTGCTCGCCTTTTGCCATGGCTTTGCGCTGCTCAATCACGCGCTTGGCGGTGTTGTGCAAGCCAAAGTTGTCGGGTACGGCGGTGAATTTTTCGGTTAAACGCGCGATGTCGGCAGCGGGCAATCCTGTTTCCACAGGTTCGCGCCAATCTTTGCTTTGGTATTTGCTCCAATCCACGCGGTATTTGTTTTCGTAATCGGTTAAGCGGGTGAGTTCAACGTGTTCGCCCTTGTCCAAAGCTTCGCGATACGCGGTTACAAAGCCGTCAGCTTGTTCCGTCGTGAGCAAGCCTTCGTTGACCAATTTTTCGGCATACAGCACGCGCGTGCCAGGGTGTTTGGCGATGGCGCGATACATCAAAGGCTGAGTTAGGGTGGGGTCGTCGCCTTCGTTGTGCCCCAGTTTGCGGAAGCACACGATGTCAACAACCACGTCTTTATGGAAGGTGTGGCGATAGTCTAAGGCAGCCTGAATCACATAGCACACGGCTTCGGGGTCGTCGCCGTTCACATGGAAAATCGGCGCTTCCACCATTTTGGCGATGTCGGTGCAATACACGGCAGAGCGCGTGTCGCGGGTGTCGGATGTGGTGAAGCCGATTTGGTTGTTGATTACGATGTGTACCGTGCCGCCTGTGCCGTAGCCGCGTGTGCGCGATAGGTTAAAGGTGGCTTGGTTCACGCCCAAGCCGATGAAGGCGCTGTCGCCGTGAATCAACACGGGCAACACTTGCTCCGCGCCTTTTTCGCCACGGCGGCGTTGTTTGGCGCGGGCAGAGCCTTCCACCACGGGGTTCACAATTTCCAGATGCGAAGGGTTGAAGGCAAGGGTAACGTGAACCGCGCCGTGCGGCGTAGCAATATCGGAGCTGAAACCGTTGTGGTATTTCACATCGCCGCTGGGGAATTTGATGTCTTGCTTGCCTTCAAATTCGGCAAACAAATCGGCAGGTTTTTTGCCCAGCGCGTTCACCAGCACATTGAGCCGCCCGCGATGCGCCATGCCGATGATGATTTCTTCCACGCCGTCTTTGCCTGCGTTTTGAATCAAATAATTCAGGCCGACAATCGCGCTTTCGCCGCCTTCCACCGAAAAGCGTTTCTGCCCGACGTATTTGGTGTGCAGATAGCGTTCCAGCGTTTCGGCGGCGGTGATTTGTTTGAGAAGGTAGCGTTTTTCGTCTGCGCTGAAATGCGGGGTGGACAAATCGCCTTCAAAGCGTTGGCGTATCCATAGACGCTCTTTCAGGCTGCCGATGTGCATGTATTCCACGCCGATGTGTTGGCAATAGGTGCGTTGTAGTTTGTTGATGATTTCGGATAGTGGCATTTTGCCCGCATTGCCCACGGAAAAATCGCCATCGCCCAGCCCAAATTGCACTGCCATATCGGCGTTGGTTAAGCCGTGTTCTTCAGGCTGCAAGCCTTGCACGGGGCGGGGATGGCGCAGTTTGAGCGGGTCTAAATCGGCGGCATCCGAGCCTTGAATGCGGTAGGCAGTCATCAGGCGCAACACGGCGATTTGTTTTTTCAGCAATTCTTCGTCCAAGCCTTTGGCGGCGTTGGTTGCGGTGCGGTGTTGCCGGGCAAGCTGCACGAAAGATTCTTGGATGGGATGGTGGGCAATGTCTTTTTCGCTGTCGCCCGTGGCGGCAAGGTCGGCGAAATAGCGCTGCCATGTTTCTTCAACGGATTGGGGGTTGTCGAGATAGGATTCGTAGAGTTCTTCGATATAGGGCGCGTTTGAACCGAATAGGTAGGAGAAATTGCGGGCTTCTTTCATGGCACATTATTCCTTTGGGGCAGAGGTGGTGGTTTTAGCTTCGCTGAACAGTGTTTCAGGCTGCCTATGCCTGCTGCGGGCTATTGTAATGTTTTTTTGTGAAGTTATGTAAGTGAATGTAGTCTCTTTAGTGCAGAATGGGGTTGGATTTAGGCTTGATTTGCGCGATGGAGGCAGTCTGAAAGCGGAGGTGGTGTGTGAGATTTTGTAAACAATGGGGTGTTGTTTATTTGTTTGCGTGGCGCGTGGTAGGTTTTCAGGCTGCCTC
>CAJPSG010000134.1 GCA_905373195.1 Kingella oralis | reverse complement strand
TTATTAACTAATTCAACAAGATTGCCACGCTCAACACATCTTTTTTTATCATCATAAGTCAGTCAGTAATCGGGCAAATCATTGCTAGCTACCAATTCCTTACACGCAACGCTTTATTTTTTGAACGCGCATTTGGCAACAAAGGCAGCCTGAAACCCAAGCTACCATACAAAAGCCATTTTCTGCCAACATCTCCAGTTAAACACCAAATAATTGCCAACCACCCCGCCCATCCACACACATAAAGCATAAAATTCCACCCATCTCCGCCCATTAAATTTTCAGGCTGCCTGATGACTTGCCCGCGCAACCGTTTCAAAGGCAGCCTGAAATCTTTTATACTTACATTTCTTAACGCCACGCAGAAAGCCCAACCCATGTTCCAACACCTTACGCCCTACGCAGGCGACCCCATTTTAAGCCTTGTGGAAACCTTTAAACGCGACCTGCGCCCGCACAAAATCAACCTATCCATCGGCATCTATTTTGACAACGATGGCAACATGACGCAGCCTGAAAGCGTGAAAACCGCCGAACAGCGCGTAGGCATCGGCGCAAAAGCCTATTTGCCGATGGAAGGGCACGCAGGGCTACGCGCCGAGTTGCCCAAATTATTGTTTGGCGCAAACCATCGCGTGATTGCCGAGCAGCGCGTAACTACCGTGCAAACGCTGGGCGGCTCGGGCGCATTGCGGCTGGGCGCGGATTTGTTGCACAACGCCTTTGGCAACAGCAAAGTGCTGATGAGCGACCCCACATGGGACAACCATCGCGGCATTTTCGCCGCCGCAGGCTTTGAACTGGGCAGCTATCCGTATTACGACCCCGCCACCATCGGCGTGAAGTTTGCCGAGATGTGCGAATGCCTTAATAGGCAGCTTGAAAACACCATCATCCTGCTGCATCCCTGCTGCCACAACCCCACAGGCGTGGATTTATCGCCCGCGCAATGGGATGAAGTATTGAACATCATCGCCGCGCGCCGTCTCATTCCGTTTATGGACATCGCCTACCAAGGCTTTGGCGACGATTTTGACCGCGATGCCTACGCCATCCGCCGCGCCACCGATTTGGGCTTGCCGCTGCTGGTGAGCAGCTCGTTTTCCAAAAATATGTCGCTGTATGGGCAGCGGGCAGGTGGCTTGATGGTGGTGTCGCCCAATGCCGAAGAAGCGGCGCTGGTGCTGGGGCAGCTGCAATTGGGCGTGCGCCGCATTTATTCCAGCCCGCCCGCGCAAGGCGGCTTAACCGCGTATCACGTTTTAAGCGACGCGCAACTTGCCGCGCAATGGCAAAACGAAGTCTATGAAATGCGCGACCGCATCCGCGCCATGCGAGGGCGCATTTACGACGTGCTGCAAAGCAAGCTGCCCGAGCGCGATTTTGGCTATTTTGTGAAACAGCGCGGGATGTTTAGCTACACAGGTTTGAGCGTGGCGCAAGTGCATCGCCTGCGCGATGAGTTTGCCATTTATCTTTTAGACAGCGGGCGGATGTGCATCGCGGGGCTAAACGAGGGCAATGTGAACACTGTGGCGGATGCGTTTGCGGCGGTGTTTAAAGGGTAGGGCGGTTGATGCCGTTTTCAGGCTGCCTCAATTTACCGCCGCTACAAAGGCAGCCTGAAACCTTTGCAAAACCTGCAACCGATGGAACGTCGGTGGCTAGCCGACATTTTCCAACCAGTAAAGCCTTGTTGAACAAAGCATTTGGCGACGAGCCGTCGCCGCTCTATTTTAAATTTCAGGCTGCCTATTATTAGGCAACCCAACCGCCAAAGGCAGCCTGAAAACCCCTCCTCACCTAACAACCCAATAAAGGAACATCCATGCCCACCAAAAAACACTTAATCGCCCTTGCCGCGCTGCTGCTTGCCCGCGCCGCCTTCGCCGAAACGGTAAACTACAACGTGTTCGTGAAGCTGGATAACACCGCCGAAAGCCATGTAAACGATATTTCGCAAGCGCTTGCCAAGCAAGGCGTAAACTCGCTGTTCGCGCAGGGCTATCAAGTTCACCTCACGCTGTATCTCACCGAATACGACAGCAAAAGGCTGCCTGAAATCCAAAAAATCGTCAGCCAATTTGCTCGCCAGCAACGCAAATTTGCCATTTCGTTCAACGGGATGCACAGCACCGCAGGCAAATGGCTGATGTTGGACAACCAGCCTTCGTCCGAGTTGCAACAGCTTGCCGATGAAATCACCGTGCAGCTGGTGAAACTGCGCGACAAAAACGCGCAACTGCCCGATTGGGTGAAAGCCTATCCCGAAAAGGTAAAAACCTTTGAGCGATACGGCTCGCCCAATGTGTTTACCCAATTTAATCCGCACGTTACCCTGCTCACGCCCAACGAGTTCAACGATGGGGTCGCCAAATTTGAAGCCAGCTACACCTTCCAGCCGTTTACCGCGCAAGCCGTGGGCATTGGCATCGCCCAAGTGGACGCGCTGGGGCAAGCCAAAAATGTTTTATATTTCAAACCGTTTAAGTAAACCATCATGCTATCCAAACAATCTTTGCTCAATATTTCCCTTTCCGAAGCCATCACCGTTGCCGTTTGCGCCATCGCCATCATGGGCTACACCATCATCTCGTTTGAATGGGTGCCGCATTTGTCCATTTTGCTGGCTCTGGTTGCGCTGATGCTGTATGGCTTGCTGCGTGGTGCAAAATGGGGCGACATGATTAAGCGCATGGCATCGGCGGTGGAACAAGGCATGGGCGCGATTTATCTGTTTTTTTTCATTGGGCTGCTAGTTGCCGCCATGATGATGAGCGGCGCGATTCCCACGCTGATGTATTACGGCTTTGGGCTGATTTCGCCCGAATATTTTTATCTTTCCGCGTTTTTGCTGTGCGGCATCATCGGTATTTCCATCGGCAGCAGCTTAACCACCTGCGCCACCATTGGCGTGGCGTTTATGGGCATGAGCAGCGCATTTCACGCCGTGCCCGCGATTACCGCAGGCGCGGTGGTTTCGGGTGCGTTTTTTGGCGACAAAATGTCGCCGCTGTCGGACACCACGGGCATCGCCGCGTCCACCGTGGGTGTGGATTTGTTTGAACACATCAAAAACATGAGCTACACCACCATCCCCGCCTTGCTGCTTACCGCCGCTGCGCTGGTGTGGGCGGTGCCCGATGTGGTTTCAGGCAGCCTGAATTCGGTGCAAAAATTAAGCGGGCAATTGCAAGCGAGTGGCTTAGTGCATGGCTACGCGCTGTTGCCATTTGCCGTGTTGGTGGTGCTGGCGTTGTTTAAAGTGGACGCGATTTTAACCATGCTCGCCACCATCGCCGTTTCCATCGCCATCACATTTGTTCACACGCCGCTATCGGCGGGGCAACTGGGCGGCTGGCTGTTTGCAGGCTTTAAGCCCGAACACGTGGGCGAAGGCATCGCCAAGCTGGTGTCGCGCGGCGGCTTGGAAAGCATGTTTTTCACGCAAACGGTGGTGATGCTGGCGTTGAGCTTGGGCGGCTTGCTGTTTGCGCTGGGCATTGTGCCTGCGCTGTTGGACGCGATGCGCCGCTTTCTTACCAACGCGGGGCGGGCAACTTTTTGCGTGGCGATGACCAGCGTGGGCGTGAATATTTTGATTGGCGAGCAATATCTGTCCATCTTGCTGGCGGGCGAAACGTTCAAACCCGTGTACGCCAAGCTGGGGCTGCATCCGCGCAACCTGTCGCGCACGCTGGAAGACGCGGGCACGGTGATTAACCCGCTGGTGCCGTGGAGCGTGTGCGGCGTGTTTATCGCCAAAGTGCTGGGCGTGAGCGTGTTGAGCTACCTGCCCTACGCCTTTTTCTGCTACCTGTGCTTAATTTTAACCGTGCTATTTGGCTTTACGGGGTTCACGTTAAGCAAAGTGGAACCCGCGCAGGAATAGGTTTCAGGCTGCCTAATAGGATTATCCAGAGGCAGCCTGCGTAGCGAAGCGGAGTTGCGAAGCTAAAACGTGTTTTGCTATACTTGCCCACTATTGAGGCAGCCTGAAAAACAAAGGACACCCTCTTGACTTTCCACGCCCACACCCACAACCACGACCCCCACCACCACGCGCAAAACACCCAAATCCTCAGCCTATCGCTCGCCATCATCGCAGGCTTTATGCTGGTGGAAGCGTTGGCAGGCTGGTTAAGCGGCAGCCTTGCGCTGCTGTCGGACGCGGGGCATATGTTTTCCGATGCCGCCTCGCTTGCTCTTGCGCTGCTCGCGTTCAAATGGGCAGAAAAAGCCGCCAACTCGCAAAAAAGTTTCGGCTACCAGCGCGTAGAAATTCTCGCTGCCGCGCTCAACGGCTTAACGCTGGTGGTAATGGCGGGCTGGATTGTGCTGGAAGCCATCATCCGCGCGTTTCGCCCCGTTGCCGTAGCCAGCACCACCATGCTGGTGGTTGCCGTGCTCGGCTTGCTGGTAAACATCGGCGTGGCATGGCTGATGCTGCGCGGCGAGCGCGATAATTTGAATATGCACGGCGCGTTTTTGCACGTGTTGGGCGACTTGCTCGGCTCGGTTGCCGCCGTAATCGCGGGCATTTTGATTAAAGCGTTTGGCTGGAACTGGGCGGATTTGCTCGCCAGCGTGATGGTGGCGTTGCTGATTGGCAAAAGCGGCTGGGGCGTGCTGGGCAGCAGCTTGCATATTTTGATGGAAGGCACGCCAATGTCGGTGCTGGCGTTTTTGCTGATTGGCATGGTGTTGATGGGCA
>CAJPSG010000133.1 GCA_905373195.1 Kingella oralis | reverse complement strand
TGGAACGACTATACCGTTTCAGGCTGCCTCTCTCAATCTCCGCCCAACGGCAGCCTGAAAACAAAAAAGCAGCCTGAAAACAGTTCTATCCATTTTCAGGCTGCCTTTAAGCGGCTTCAATCAATCCAACTTTTTAAAATGCCGACGGCGTTCCAGCTCGCTCAAATAACGCTTACGCAAGCGGATGGATTGCGGCGTAATCTCCACCAGCTCATCATCATCAATAAACTCCACCGCGCCTTCCAGCGTCAATTTAATCGGCGGCGTTAAGCGCACGGCTTCGTCCGTGCCGCTGGCGCGCACGTTGGTCAGCTTTTTGCCTTTGAGCGGGTTCACCACCAAATCATTATCGCGGCTGTGGATGCCGATAATCATGCCCTCGTAAATCTTATCGTTGGGCGACACAAACATCCGCCCGCGGTCTTCCAGATTCCACAGCGCATACGCCACCGCTTCGCCCTGCTCTTGCGACACCAGCACGCCATTGTGGCGGCCGGGCATATCGGGTTTTACAGGCGCATAGTCGTCAAACACATGGCTCATCAAGCCTGTGCCGCGCGTCAGCGTCATAAATTCGCCTTGAAAGCCAATCAAACCGCGCGCGGGGATATGGTATTCCAAGCGGGTGCGCCCGTTGCCATCGCTTTCCATGTTGGTGAGCTCGCCACGGCGGCGGCCCAATTCTTCCATCACCGCGCCTTGGTTTTCGTCGGGCACGTCCACGGTTAAATTTTCATACGGCTCGCATTTTTGCCCGTCAATCTCACGGAACACCACGCGCGGTTTGCCGACTGCCAATTCAAAACCTTCGCGGCGCATATTTTCCAGCAAAATGGTCAAATGCAATTCGCCGCGTCCCGACACGCGGAACACATCGGCATCGGCGGTGTCTTCCACGCGCAGGGCAACGTTGGTGAGCAGTTCGCGGGTTAAGCGGTCGCGGATTTGGCGCGAAGTAACAAATTTGCCCTCCGTGCCTGCCAGCGGGCTGGTGTTCACCATAAAGTCCATAGTCAAAGTTGGCTCGTCCACGCTCAACATCGGCACGCCCATGGGGTTTTCTTTGTCGCAAATGGTTACGCCGATGCCGATTTCGTCAATGCCCGAAATAATCACAATATCGCCCGCTTCGGCTTCGTCCAAAGGCACGCGCTCCAAGCCTTTGAAGCCAAGCAGTTGGTTGATGCGCCCTGTGGCGATTTGTTTATCGTGGTTCATCACGGCAACTTGCATCCCCGGGCGGATTTTGCCGTTCAAAATGCGCCCGATGCCAAGGCGACCGGTGTAGTTGTCGTAGTCCAGCTGCGAAATTTGCAGTTGCAAAGGCGCATTGGCATCGCCGCTGGGCGCAGGCGTGTGTTTCAAAATGGTTTCAAACAGCACGCGCATATCGGTTTCCGTGCCATCTTCTTCCAAACGGGCAAAGCCGCTTAGCCCCGATGCGTACACAATCGGGAAATCCAACTGCTCATCGCTTGCGCCCAAGCTGTCAAATAATTCAAAGGTTTGGTCAATCACCCAGCTAGCGCGGGCGGAAGGTTTGTCAATTTTGTTAATCACCACAATCGGGCGCAAGCCGAGCGCAAGGGCTTTTTTGGTAACAAAGCGGGTTTGCGGCATCGGGCCTTCTTGCGCGTCCACCAGCAGCAGCACGCAGTCCACCATGCCGAGCACGCGCTCCACTTCGCCGCCAAAATCGGCGTGCCCCGGAGTATCGACGATGTTGATGTGGTAGCCGTTGTATTCAATGGCGGTGTTTTTGGCGAGAATGGTGATGCCGCGCTCTTTTTCTAGGTCGTTGCTGTCCATCACGCGCTCTTCTACTTGCTGATTGGCGCGGAAGGTGCCTGATTGGCGCAGCAGTTGGTCAACAAGGGTGGTTTTGCCGTGGTCCACGTGGGCGATGATGGCGATGTTGCGGATGTTTTTCATGGCGATGATTTTGCCTTTTGGGTTGTGTACTGGTTTACAAAAACAAAAGCCGCTTGCGGGCGGATGTTTGCGTAAACAAGGGGGTTGAAATAAGAAAACCGCGTATTGTAGCACGATTGGGGTTTTCAGGCTGCCTTTGCGGTGGATAACGGAGGCAGCCTGAAAATGGGATTTGGGGTTTCAGGCTGCCTGTGCAAAATCCGCAAGCGATGGAGTGTTAAAGGCTCGCGGGCATTTTGGTAAACCAGTCGTGCTTTGTTAATAAACAATTTGGCGGCGAACCGCCGCTGTGCCATTTTGGGTTTCAGGCTGCCTTTGGGCAGAGATAACAGAAGCAGCCTGAAACGATAAGCCAAATTGTTTTCAGGCTGCCTACCCCCTTGCTAGGCTAAAATTAGCATTCCCCGCCCGATTCTTTTAAAATCTCCGCCTAATTTTTAATTAAAAACAGGTTTTTATAATGAGCACTCATCCACACCCCCACCACAGCCAGCTAATTGCTATTTTATGGAACGTTGCCAACGGCTTGCGCGGCACATACCGCCCGCCGCAATACCGCAAAGTCATGTTGCCCCTAATTGTGCTGGCGCGGTTTGATGCGATTTTGCGCCCGCACACCGAAGCGATGAAAGAATGCTTTGAAAAGGAAAACCCGCCAATTCAAGCAAAGCCCAAAGAAGAGCGCGACATTTTGCAAAAAAGACTGGATAAAAAATTAAGCGCCATCGTAGGCAAACGCAAACAAATTCTCTACAACACCAGCGGCTTTAATCTTGCCAAGCTGCTAAACGACCCCGACCACATCGCCGCCAATCTAGTGAAATACATTCAAGGCTTTTCCGCCAAAGCGCGGGATATTTTTGACAAATTTGAATTTGAAAACGAAATCGCCAAGCTCGACGAATCCAACCGCCTCTACATCATTCTCAAAAACTTTATTGGCGATTTGCAATCGCACGGGCTCACGCTCTCGCCCGAAGCCGTTTCCAACACCCAAATGGGCTATATTTTTGAAGAACTCATCCGCAAATTCAACGAACAAGCCAACGAAGAAGCGGGCGATCACTTCACCCCGCGCGAAGTGATTCAACTGATGGTTAATCTGATTTTTGAAGAAGACCAAAAAGAGCTAGTCAAATCAGGCGTATACCGCACCATCTATGACCCCGCCTGCGGCACAGGCGGCATGCTCTCCGAAGCCGAAAAATACCTAAAAGAATACAACGCCAACATCCATTTAGGCTTATATGGGCAAGAATACAACGCCGAATCCTACGCCATCTGCTGCGCCGACTTGCTGATTAAAGACGAGCCCGTTGATAACATCATTTACGGCGACACGCTCGGCGTAAACCACGCCAAAAGCAAAGGCAACGGCTTTATTCCCCATGATGGGCTGCCTGAAAACCGCTTTGACTATATGTTTGCCAATCCCCCCTTTGGCGTGGAATGGAAAAACCAAGAAAGCCACATCAAAAACGAATACCAAACCCTCGGCTTTAACGGACGTTTTGGCGCAGGCTTGCCCCGCATCAACGATGGCTCATTGCTGTTTTTGCAACATATGATCAGCAAAATGAAGCAGCCTGAAAGCCACGCAGGGCAAGGCTCGCGCATTGCCGTAGTATTCAACGGCTCGCCCCTGTTTACTGGCGACGCAGGCAGCGGCGAAAGCAACATCCGCCGCTACATCATTGAACACGACCTGCTAGAAGCCATCATCGCCCTGCCCGACCAACTGTTTTACAACACAGGCATTTACACCTACATCTGGCTTTTATCCAACCACAAAAACCCCGAGCGACAAGGCAAAATCCAGCTCATCGATGCCACCCACCATTATCAAAAAATGGCAAAATCCCTCGGCAACAAACGCCACGAGCTCTCAAGCGCGCATATTGCCGACATCACCCAACTCTATGCCCAATTTCAGCAAAACGGCACCAGCAGCCTGATTCACGATGCCAACAGCCGCCCCCAAATATGCAGCAAAATCTTCAACAACACCGACTTCGGCAGCCTGAAAATCATCGTTGAACGCCCCCTGCGGCTCAATTTCCAAGCCAGCCCCGAACGCATCGCACGGCTTGAACAACACCCCGCCTTTACCAACCTAGCCCAAAGCAAAAAAATCAAAGACCACGCAAAAATCCAAGCAGACGAAGCCGAAGGACAACGCCAACAGCAAGCCATCATCGCCGCACTAAAAAGCCTATCCAACACCCTTTATCAAGACCGCAACGCCTTTATTGCCGCGCTGAATACCGCCACAACACTAGATTTCAGGCTGCCTGCCCCCGTCAAAAAAACCATCTTAGAAGCCCTGAGCGAGCGCGACCCGCAAGCCGAAATCTGCCGCGACAGCAAAGGCAACCCCGAGCCCGACAGCACTTTACGCGACAGCGAAACCATACCGCTGCCACCACAAACCCCGCTGCCACTCATCTTGGGCTACGACAACGAAACAGGGCTGCCTGAACTCAACGACCAAATGCACACCGCCATCGCCGACTATATGGCGCGCGAAGTATTGCCACACGTGCCCGATGCGTGGGTGGACGAGAGCAAAACCAAAATCGGCTACGAAATCCCCATCAACCGCCATTTCTACCAATACCAACCGCCGCGCGAACTGGCAGAAATTACAGCGGAAATCAACGCGCTAGAAGCCGAAATCATGCAAATGCTGGGAGGGTTGTCTTAATGTATCCGCGTTACGAACAGTATCAAGATAGCGGCATGGCATGGTTGGGGGAAGTGCCGAGCCATTGGGAAGTTAAGCGG
>CAJPSG010000132.1 GCA_905373195.1 Kingella oralis | reverse complement strand
TTATGGCTCGGGCACAAACACCCATAATATTGATTTTATGGAAGCGGCGGCGGCAGTAGCGGAAACGTTGAAAAAATATCCCAATGTACGCTTCCGTTATATCGGTTATTTGGAATTGCCTACCGATTTTGATGATGTAAAAGATCAAATTGAGCATATTCCTTTTTGCAACTACACCGAGTACCTCGCCTATCTTGCCGAATGCGACATCAGCATTGCGCCCTTGGAAAACTTTATTTTCAACGATGCCAAAAGCAATATTAAATACCTTGAAGCATCCATCACCAAGCTGGCTTCGGTATGCTCGCCACGTGCTGCGTTTGCCGATGCGATTGAACAGGGCAAAACCGCATTTTTGGCGGATAACAAGCAGCAATGGCTGGATGCGTTTGATGCGTTGATTCAAGACGAACAACTGCGCCATAACATGGCAGCTGCCGCTTATGAAAGCGTAACCCAACGTTATGCGCCCGCAGCAGTTGGCAAAACGCTTGCCGCTGCGGTGCAAGATGCTGCTTTTGACCAGCAAAAAAGCAAGGTTTTAACCTTTAATGTTTTCTATTATCCGCAATCGTTTGGCGGTGCAACCATTGTTGCCGAACAGCTGAACAAGCTGCTTGCCAAGGATGGACACCACAAAATCTATGCAGTTACCACGCTGCCGGTAAGCCATTATCTGAAAGCCTACGACACCATCCGCTATGAATACAAGCAAGTGACCGTGTTTGGCGTGGCGGTAGCATCTCAAGATATGGAAAATTACGATAACCCTTTATTCAGTAAAGTTGTTGCCGAGATTATCGAGTTGGTGCAGCCTGAAATCGCCCATATACATTGTATCCAGGGCATTGGTGTGGGAGTTATGGATTTGTGCCATAAAAAAGGCATCAAAACCGTGGTAACGTTTCATGATGCTTGGTGGATTTGCCCCAACCAATTTATGCTGGATGGCGAAAAATTCCGCGAAAATTGGGACGATGTCGCCTTTGCAAACGGCAAAATGCTGGAACACACCTTATCGCAAGCGGATTTATTGCTGGCACCGAGCCGATATTTTGCCGATGTGTACGAGCAGAAACTGCATCAAACCGTGCGCGTGAACAAAAATGGGGTAACTTTGCCGATTCATAAGCTGGAAAAACGCAAATCGGATGTGATTCGCTTTGGCTATGTAGGCGGCAAAACCAGCATTAAAGGCGTTCATTTAATTTTGGAAGCTTTCAGGCTGCATAACTTTGAAAACACGCAGCTTTGCGTTGTGGACAACATGATTAACTTAGGCGCGAAATCTTTTTATGACCAAGATTTTGCTGGCATTCAAAATTACCAAATCGTGCCTGCTTACAACCAAAACACAATTGACCAATTTTTCGCTGAAATTGATGTGTTGCTGTTTCCCACGCAATGGAAAGAAAGTTTTGGTTTAACAGTGCGCGAGGCGATTTTGCGTGATGTGTGGGTGATTGCCACCGATGGTGGTGGCGTGGTGGAAGACATTATTGACGGCGAAAACGGCACCATTATCCCGTTTGACAGCGATGCCGAAGATTTAAGCCAAGCCATCCGCGATGTCTGCGCGCGTTATCAAGCCATGCCCGATGGCGCAATCATCAACCTGCCCAAAGCGCACATCCGCTCATTTGTTGAACAAAAAGACGAATTGGAGCAGATGTATCAAGAATTGTTAGCAGAATAAAACAAGTATTTAGTTTTTCAGGCTGCCTATTGTTGCCTCGCTGATAGGCAGCCTGAAAACGGTGTTACCCCAATCTCTCAAAAGAAAGCAAAAACATGACCCAAACCCTTCTGATTGAACTTCTAACCGAAGAACTCCCGCCCAAAGCATTGAACAACCTGGGCAACCATTTTGCCCAATCCATCGCCGAAGGCTTGGAAAAAGCGCAACTGATTGACGGCACAGCACAATTTACCGCTTATGCCTCGCCGCGTCGGCTTGCGGTTTCGGTGGCAAATGTGAAACCTGTGCAAGCCGAGCAACATATTGTGCGCAAAGGCGTTTCTGTGGCGGCGGGCATGAAAGATGGCGTGCCAACCAAGGCTTTGGAAGGCTTTGCCCGCTCTTGCGGCGTGGAAATCGGCAGCCTGAAAATCATCAACGACGGCAAGCAAGATGTGTACGCGCATGAATTTACCCAAGCGGGGCAAACGCTTGCAGCATTGCTGGGCGAGATTATCAACAACGCCATCAAAAAACTGCCGATTCCCAAAGTGATGCGCTGGGGCAGCAGCACGCATACATTTGTGCGCCCTGTGCATGGCTTGGTGGTGTTGCATGGCGCGGAAGTGGTGCCTGTGAACGTGTTGGGCTTGGACAGCGGTCGCCAAACTTTGGGGCATCGCTTTTTATCGCAAGGCGCGATTGTGTTGGCGCAAGCGGATGATTATGCGCAACAAATCGCCGAGCAGGGCAAGGTAATCGCATCGTTTGCTGAACGCCGTGCGGCAATTAAAGCCGAGCTGGACAAGATTTCAGGCAGCCTGAATGCCCGCGTTGCCGCCGATGATGCGCTGCTGGATGAAGTAACCGCGCTGGTGGAATATCCTGTTGTTTTGCAGGCGGAATTTGAAGCGCATTTTCTTGCTGTACCGCAAGAATGCTTGATTTTGACCATGCAGCAAAATCAAAAATATTTCCCGCTGCTGGATAAAAACGGCAAGCTGATGAACCGCTTTTTGCTGGTGTCCAATTTGGAAACGGCAGACCCGAGCCACATTATCCACGGCAACGAGCGCGTGCTGCGGGCGCGGTTAAGCGATGCGGAATTTTTCTACAAGCAAGACCAAAAAGCCACGCTGGAAAGCCGCCTGCCCAAGCTGGAACATGTTGTTTATCATAATAAAATCGGCAACCAAGCCCAGCGCATTGACCGCTTGCAAACCATCGCCGCGCACATCGCCGAGCAGTTGGGTGCAGACCGAGCCACCGCCGAACGCGCCGCACGCCTTGCCAAAGCCGATTTGGTTACTGAAATGGTGGGCGAATTCCCCGAATTGCAAGGCACAATGGGCAAATATTATGCCGTGCTGGATGGCGAGCAGCCTGAAATCGCCGCCGCGATTGAGCAGCACTACCAGCCGCGTTTTGCCGGCGACAAGCTGCCCGAAAGCCCGATTGCCACCGCTGTGGCGCTGGCGGATAAGCTGGAAACGCTGGTGGGCATTTGGGGCATCGGGCTGATTCCCACGGGCGACAAAGACCCCTACGCGTTGCGCCGTGCGGCGTTGGGCGTGTTGCGGATGCTGATGAACAGCCCGCTCTCCATCCAAGATTTGCTTCACACCGTTGCCGCGCAGTTTCCCAAAGATTTGCTGGCGGCGAACACCGTTGCCGAAGTGGCTGATTTTATGCAGGCGCGTTTGGCGGTGCTGCTGCAAAACGATTATGCGCAAGACACGGTTGCCGCTGTGTTGGCACAGCGTCCCGACCGTTTGGACGACTTGGCAGACAAACTGCAAGCCGTTGAGTCGTTTAAAAAACTGCCCGAAGCCGCCGCCCTTTCCGCCGCCAACAAGCGCGTGCAAAACCTGCTGAAAAAAGCCGATGCCCAGCTGGGCGCGGTGAACGAAAACCTGTTGCAGGAAGACGCGGAACGCGCCCTGTTTGCCGCCACGCAAGCCCTACGCCCCACCGTGCAAGCCGCGTTGGCGAAACACGATTTTCAGGCTGCCTTAACCGCGCTGGCGGCGGTGAAACCGCAAGTGGATGCGTTTTTTGATAATGTGATGGTGATGGCGGATGATGCCGCCGTGAAGCAGAACCGTTTGAATTTGTTGAACGAATTGTCGCAACTGATGAATGCGGTGGCGGATATTTCGCTGCTATCGGAATAATGGTTTTGGAATAATGGTTTCAGGCTGCCTCAATGTAAAGCCATCTAGGCAGCCTGAAATATACCGTCGCCGCCCCCAAAGGCAGCCTGAAATCCTTTTTTCAGGCTGCCCTTTTGGTTTGCCATCCTTTTGTTTACAATTCATTATTTGCAATTAAAGGCAGCCTGAAAATGCACTACGACCACATCTCCTTCCACACCGAAGGCCCCGACTACCCCAGCAACCTGCCCGAGCGCAACGCCGCCCACCACATCGGCTTTTACTACGCATGGGCAGTCTCACAAAATCTGCATAGCCCCGCCGTTGCCCGCCTGCCGCAGTTTCGCGACCTGCAAATCGGCTTAATCAGCGGCGCAGAATTTGTGCTGGAACAGCTTAACGGCGGCATCGACGATGGCTGCTTTAATCCCATTGGCAACCGCTTCACTCAGTTCTACTACGCCGATGAAGACGACGGCTACGGCGCATTTCTTGCCGATTACTTCGCCGCGCTCGGCATCCAAAACCAAGCCCAGTTCTACCACACCCACGACACCCCCGAAAACCAAGCCAAGCTTAACGCCACCTTTCAGGCTGCCTATGAAATCTGGCTCGGCAGCCTGAAATCCTAAATCATGCCCCGCTCCATCCAATGCCCCCAATGCCACAGCCCCAGCTATCGCCATATTCAAGGCGACCAACACCAATGCAACCACTGCGGCAGCACCTTCCTTATCCCGAACACCCCCGCGCCTGCGCCCGCATCCCTGCCCGAACCGCCGCGCGCCAAGCTCAAAGACGTCATCATCATCCTAGCCATCCTGCTTGCCGCCGCATGGCTATTGGAAATGATGTGGGCAGCCTGAAACCATAGTCGTTTCACACAG
>CAJPSG010000131.1 GCA_905373195.1 Kingella oralis | reverse complement strand
AAGTTTACGCCTCTTATTTAGGGGTGTTGCACTTGGGATGCGAATGTAAGAGGCAAATAAACGGCGTTGAAAAATATTTTGAATAAAAACAACGCGGGTTGGATGGATTATGGTTTTGCTGCTTGACTGTGTGTGTGCCTGTTTCTATAATGCGCATCTTTCAGTCGGGGCGTAGCGCAGCCCGGTTAGCGCATCTGCTTTGGGAGCAGAGGGTCGTGAGTTCGAATCCCACCGCCCCGACCATTATTTAGTCCGATAGTTTTAGTTTTATGTGCCCGTAGCTCAACTGGATAGAGCACCGACCTTCTAAGTCGGGGGTTACAGGTTCGATTCCTGTCGGGCGCGTTTGTTTTGTTCATCATTGTTCTCCTAGTGGTGGCTGTAGCTCAGTTGGTAGAGCCCCGGATTGTGATTCCGGTTGTCGTGGGTTCGAGCCCCATCAGCCACCCCATTATCTTAGACCGCATTGTTTGATGCGGTTTTTTTGTATTTGTCGTTTCAGGCTGTATCAAAGGATAATTTATGCTCACATCGCGCCATTGTGATTTGTTTAACCGCCCATTTTTCCAATTTGCGCAGTTGAAAAAATATGCGCCTGAAAGCATCCCGCAGCTGAAAGCGGACTACAAGGCGGCGTGGCAGGATTGGCGCAGCGTGATTGAGCAGGTGGCTGAACGGCTGGCGCGGGATAATCCGCAGTTTGCGCCGCCGCATATTGAGCGTTGGTGCAATGGCTGGCAGGTGCGGGCGCATTTTTTTGCGTTTTTTAAATATGCCCAGCACGCCAACGATGCGGCGATTTTGTCTATTTTGTTGAACCGCCGCCGCTTGACTGTGTCGCTGGATTGGCATTGCTACAAGGCAGACCGCTCCACGATTGCGCTGCCGCAATACAATCAATGGCTGGATGGCTTGGATGCGGGCGCGTTTGGCGAATTTGATGTGTGGCATGGCAGCGAGGATGAGTATGCCGACTATGCGCCGCTCAATAGGCAGCCTGAAAATGCTTTGACGCTGCGCGATGCGGATGATTTTTTCTGCATCGGGCGACACGTTGAGCGCGATGATTTGGACGGCGTGGATAGTGTGGCTTGGATTGTGGCGCAGGTGCAGGCGTTGTTGCCGTTGTATGAGCGATGTTTTGAATAAGCGTTTTCAGGCTGCCTTGGGGGATTAAGGGCAGCCTGAAAATGTAATGATTGCTTTGCTGGTTGCGTGTTTTAGCTTTGCTGAAACTCGCTTCGCTCATTTTTCAGGCTGCCTCAATTTGCAATGTTGAGGCAGCCTGAAACACAAAAAGCGTTATAATCCAACCCATTATTCAAACTGATATTAAGGAATAAACCATGCCGCAATCTGCCCACATTCTCTGCCGCGAACTGTCGCTATTGGCGTTTAACCGCCGCGTGCTGGCGCAAGCGCAAGACCCGCGCGTGCCCTTGCTGGAACGGCTGCGTTTTTTGTGCATTGTATCGTCCAATTTGGACGAATTTTTTGAAGTGCGCATGGCGTATTTGCGCCGCGAACAACGCGCCAACCCCACGCAGGTGTTCCAATCGGGGCAAACGCCCAGCGAAACCATCGCCCGCGTTGCCGAAGAAGCGCACGCGATTATTGAAGAGCAATATCAAATATTTAACCAAGAATTGCTGCCCGCGCTGGCGCAAGAAAACATTATGTTCTACCGCCGCAAGCAGTGGACGAGCGCGCAGCGCGAATGGATTGAAGATTATTTCAACCGCGAGCTGCTGCCGATTCTCACGCCGATTGGCTTGGACGCATCGCATCCGTTTCCGCGCCCGCTGAATAAATCGTTGAATTTTGTGGTGGAATTGGATGGCAAGGATGCGTTTGGACGCGCTTCGGGCATGGCGATTGTGCAAGCGCCGCGCATTTTGCCGCGAGCGATTCGGCTGCCTGAGCATATTTGCGATGGCAAAGATGGCTTTGTGTTTTTGTCGTCTATCGTGCATGAGTATGTGTACAAGCTGTTTCGCGGCATGACGGTGAAAGGCTGCCATCAATTTCGCCTCACGCGCGATAGCGATTTAACGGTGGAAGAGGACGATTTGAGCAACCTGCGCACGGCGATTCAAAACGAATTGCGCGACCGCGATTTTGGCGACGGCGTGCGGCTGGAAATCGCCGACCAATGCCCTGATTACATTAGCCAATTTTTGCTGGAACAATTTAAGCTCACGCGCGATGAGTTGTATCAGGTGGAAGGCCCTGTAAACCTTGTGCGCCTGATTTCTGTGCCCGATAAGGTGAACCGCCCCGATTTGAAGTTTGCGCCGTTCACGCCGCAGTATCCCCGTGCCTTGCGCAAAGCTGCTTCGCTGCTGGATGAAATCGCCAAGGGCGATATTTTGCTGCATCATCCGTATCAATCGTTTGAGCCGATTGTGAAATTTATCCGCGATGCCGCGCACGACCCTGATGTGGTGGCGATTAAGATGACGATTTACCGCACGGGCAGCCATTCGGAGCTGGCGCGCGCCTTGATGGCGGCGGCGTTGGCGGGCAAGCAAGTAACCGTGGTGGTGGAATTGATGGCGCGGTTTGACGAGGCGAATAATGTGTCGTGGGCAACCAAGCTGGAAGACGCGGGCGCGCACGTGGTCTATGGCGTGTTTGGCTACAAGGTGCACGCCAAAATGGCGTTGGTGATTCGCCGCGAACAAGGCAGCCTGAAAACCTATGCGCATCTGGGCACGGGCAATTATCACCAAGGCACATCGCGCATCTACACCGATTTTGGCTTGCTCACCGCCAATACGGCGATTACGCGCGACATCAACACATTATTTATGGAAATCACAGGCTTGGGGCAAGCCAACAAGCTGAAAAAAATCTACCAAAGCCCATTTACGCTGCACAAAATGATTATGGACAGCATCGCCCGCGAAACCGAAAATGCGAAAAATGGCAAGCCTGCGCGCATTATCGCCAAGCTCAATTCGCTGATTGAACCGCAAGTGATTGAAGCGTTGTATGCCGCCAGCGCGGCGGGGGTGCAGATTGATTTGATTGTGCGCGGCATGTGCGCCCTGCGCCCGCAAGTGGCGGGGTTGTCGGAAAACATTCGCGTGCGCTCCATTATTGGGCGGCTGCTGGAACACGCGCGGGTTTATTATTTTTACAACGATGGTGCGGAAAACGTGTTTATTTCTAGCGCCGATTGGATGGGGCGCAATTTTTTCAGCCGCATTGAAACTTGCACGCCGATTGAGCCGCCCGCGCTGAAACAGCGCGTGATAGAAGAGGGCTTGCTGCTGGCGTTGCGCGACAACGTGAAGGCTTGGCAGATGCACGGCGACGGCAGCTACACGCGGATTGTGGCGGATGGCGACGAGGTGGGCATTCAAGAAACGCTGTTGGCACGATATACCGAATAAGCCATACCCAACCATCCCCGAACCCTTTTCAGGCTGCCTTTTGCACCATAAGGCAGCCTGGAAACAATCGCGTATAATCCCGTTTCTCATCCACATCATTTAAAAGGAAAAATATGGACACCCTAGACCTACTTACCACCCGCCGTTCCAACAAAAGCCTGCGCGAACCCGCGCCCGACGAATTGCAATTGGACAGCATTTTGCAAGCCGCCAGCCAAGTGCCCGACCACGGCAACCTCACCCCTTGGCGGTTTATCGTTATTCAAAGCGAGGCGGGCAAACAGCGTTTTCAGGCTGCCTTACGCGAAACCGCGATTACGCTCAATATGGGCGAAAAAACCTTGGCAAAAGCCGAGCGCGTGGGCAATTTCGCGCCCTTAACGATTGCCGTGATTGCCAGCCCCAAAGAAGGCAAACCCGAATGGGAACAACATATGAGCGCCGCCTGCGCCGCCTATGCCATCCAGCTCGCTTCGCAAGCGCAAGGCTTTGATAACGTGTGGATAACAGGGCTGTGGGTAAACTCGCCCGTGTTGCAACGCGAGTTTGAATGCCGCGAACAAGAGAAAATCATCGGCTTGATTATGATTGGCACGGCGGATAAACCCAACTGCGCCGAGCCGAAAAACACCGATGTGGAAGCGTTTACCACGCATTGGTAACCCCGTTTCAGGCTGCCTTCCAAACAGAATAGGGCAGCCTGAAATCCTTTGTTTTTCACCGCCAAGGAGATGCCGATGAACCCCGATAACCCCAATCCGCAAAAGCAGCCTGAAAACCAGCCCAACGGCGCACAAGAAACTTTGCGCGAAACCGAGCAAGCCCTGCACGAAGGCACCCAATCGCCGCCCTACACCGGCAGCGGCCATATCAGCAACGACGATAAAAACATCGCCATGCTCTCGCATTTGCTCGCCATCTTTTTCGGCTTTATCCCGCCGCTGGTTGTTTGGCTGATGTATAAAGACAAGGCAGGCAAAGATTTTGTGAACGACCAAGCCAAAGAAGCGCTGAATTTCCAAATCACCCTGACCATCGCCATGTTTGTGAGCGGCATGCTTACCATCATCCTAATTGGATTTTTGCTGATGGGCATATTGCTGCTGCTCAACTTTATTCTGTGCCTGCTCGCCGCCGTTGCCGCCAGCAAAGGCACGGCGTATCGCTATCCATTTGCGCTGCGCTTGGTTCAATGACCCGCCCGCAAAGGCAGCCTGAAAAGCGAAATTGGGCTTTTCATGCTGCCTTCTGTTTACAGCGCGGATTGCAAAACCTGTTTACCAAATCGTTTACAAAACCATCAGCAAAAATCCAATTAGGATGATGGTAAGCATGCCGCTCAC
>CAJPSG010000130.1 GCA_905373195.1 Kingella oralis | reverse complement strand
GCGCGGTTAAATGCCGCTGGCGGCGGGGCAGGGCGTAGCTTTCTTCGCGTTGCAAAAAGGCGGAAATGTTTTGGTAAAACGCGTCTTCTTCGTCGCTGGGCGTGAAGTGCTGCGTGAAGGCATGGCGTTGGGTGTACGACACATATTCGCGCACATCGCGGCGCAGCGTGCGCTGGATAAAGCCCGCCAGCCGCTCTTGCAGCTCGGCGGTGTTGTTTTGGCTGATGTAATCGCGGCGGAACTGTTTTTCATCGCCGAACAAATACGGGTCAAGAAACTGCGATAAGCCGTAAAGCTCCATCAGCGAGTTTTGCAGCGGCGTGGCGGTGAGCAGCAGCTTTTTGCAGCCTGAAAACGCGCCCAGCAGGGCTTTGCCGGTTTTGTTGCTGTCTTTATAGGTGTTGCGCAGCTTGTGCGCTTCGTCGAGCACCACGCAGTCCCAGCCGTGCAGACGCAGGCGGTCGGCGTATTTGGCGGCAAACTGGTAAGACATAATCCAAACGTCGTCTGAAAACTGCTCGGGCGGGCGTTTTTCAGCAATTTGGGCGGGCAGGGCGAATTTTTCGCGCAATTCTTCCTGCCACTGTTTGCGCAACGACGACGGGCACACCACAATCAGCCGCCGTTTGCGCTCCGCCCAAAGCTGGCACAGCACCAAGCCAGCTTCCACGGTTTTGCCCAAGCCCACTTCGTCCGCCAGCATGATGCCTTCGTTGAGCGGGTTTTTCAGGGCAAACAGCGCGGCTTCGATTTGGTGCGGGTTTAAATCCACTTGCGCGCTCATCAGCGCGCCCGTTAAATCGCCCGCGTCGTTGTTGCGGCTCATGCAGGTGAGTTCGTGGGCGAAGTATTTGGCTTGGTGGGGCGTGGTGTTCATGCGGTTTCTTCCAAGATTTTGTCAAACATGGTTTTCAGGTAGCCTTTGTCGGCATCCATAAACAGAATATTCTTCTCTGCCAGCTTCTCGCGCGGTGGGGCGTTAATCAAATCGCCGTAGCCCGTTACCGACAGGATAAACGCCGACAAACTCAATGCGCCGTCTTTCAGGCTGCCTTCGAGCTGCTTCACTTCATTGTGCAAACCGAATTTCGGGTCATCCAAATCCATTTGGCGGATGCCTTTGGGGTCGGCAAACGACAGCCATTGCCGTCCGCTTTCGGGGCAGACCAGCCACAGCAGAAAATCGGGATAGAAATTGCCCGCCAGCGCAAAGCCCAAGCCTTTGCTTTTGTTGGCGGCATTGCGCAGTAGATACAAATCTTTGCCGCCTGTCCACGTTTTCAGGCTGCCTTCTTGCGCGGCTGCCTGCAAATCTTCAATAAAACGCCGCTCGCTCTCTTCCTGCAACACCAAAGGCTGCATTTTCACGGGGAAACGCGCTTCGTCAAAACGCTCGTTCAACACCATCAATGGGTAATACAGATGCGCGTCAAAGCAAATCGCGTGAATATCGCCTGCGCCATTCCAAACGTTAATCAGTTCTAATTTATCTTTCAGGCTGCCTGAAACGATGATGTCGCGTAGTTGTTCCAAACGGTCAAACTGTTTTTTGCCTGCGCCATCGGCGGTATCGGTAATCTGAAATTGATAATGCCCAAAAAACGAGCCGTCTGTTTCCTGCACTTCGCGCGTTTCGTAAAACTGCCCCTCGTATGCGCCTTTGAGCGTTTCGTAAAACCGCTTGGTGTAGCCTTTGAGCAAATCCAGCAGCAAATCCTGCTGTTTGGCTACCGCGTCAAAGCCGCCCACCGCCATTTCCGATTTCGGGATAAACAGCGTGTACCAGCCCGTATTCTCTTCCACAAACGTTTTCAAGCGTTGCTTGTCTAAACGCAAGTTATACCAGCCCTCGCGGTGTTTGTACTCGGCAAGCTCGCGGTAGATTTTGTCCCAGTCAAACCACGGCAAAAGATGTGGATTAATGGTATGCACTTCGCGGTTAAATTTATCGGCACGGATGTCATCTTGCTTGCTCGCCAAGGTTTGCACACGCGGATAGCGGTCTAGCACAAATTCAATCTTTTTGATTTTGCCAACAAACTGCTTGGGCACTTCATACAATTCAGGCTGCATGGTGCGCTTGAAACTTTTGACTTGATTGCCTTTGTAGCCGTCTTTCAACGCCAGCGTTTTTAGTTTCACGGCAGGCAAATTCGGCTGCACAGGAAAGTTTAGCGTCAGCATTTCTTGGTCGGTTTTCATGCCTTCTTCGTGTAAATAGTTTTTGAATTCGGTCATGTAATCGGCTTTAATGCCAAACACATTCAGCGTTTCCAATTTTTCCAAATGCAAATCATGAATGCCATATCGCTGTTCAGGCAGGCTGCGTTTGAGCGACATATCGCGCCCTTTCAGCCGCACACCGCGCCCAAACATTTGAATAATCTGGCTGCCCTCGCTTTTGCCTACATTTAACAAACCCATAGTAGAAACACGCCAGCTAGACCAACCTTCGGTAAATTTTTTCGCACCGATTAACAGATTAATCGGGCTGCCTGAAACGTTAATGCCGCCAAACAAACCGCCGCTAAATTCATCGCTTGCGGTGTCAAAATCCTTATCTTTTTGGTCTTGCATGGCTTTGAAAAACGCTGCCGAATTGCCAATATTAATCACGCCAAATGGTTCTTTTCCCACGCTCAATGCCAGTTCGCCATTGGATTGGGTTAAATGCGTGAGCTTCAATCGCTGCGGCACATCGCTGTTAAACAGCCGTTTGACGATGTCGGCGTATAACTCATTTAGGCAGCCTGAAAAGCGTTCTGCCAGCGGCGCAAAACGGTTTTTGAAAATATCGCCGCCGTTGGTGTCCAACAATTGGGCGCGGTTGGCAAGAAATTCGTCCAGCCAGCGTTCAGCTTCGGCGCGGTTATTCAAAAAATGCGCCAAATAATGCACGACTTGGGCGATGTCGGATTTCTCGGTTTTTTGGTCTTGGGTTTCATTGTTTTTGCTTTTTGACTCTTTTACCGTATGCCCGATAAATACCCACAGCGGTTTTTCAAGATTCCATGCTTTCAGGCTGCCCGAACCTGTTTCGTAGAGATAAAGCTGCTGATAAAACGACAACAAGCACGCCGTGAAGTATTGCTGCGGCGCATAATCGGCAGTTTCTTTGGGCAGGTTTAAAATCAGGCTGTTTTTGCCATAACCATCGTTGTAGAAATATTTGTAGGAATAATCAAACAGCACGGCACGCGCATAGGTGTCGAAGATTTCATTTTTCTTTTTCTTGCTACTGGGTGCGCCCACCGATTGCCCAAAGGTTGCCGAGTATTCAAACGCAAAGCCGCGTCCGATGATTTGATTGCGCCGTTTAAGCCATGCACCATCTAGTTTTCCTTCTGATTTGCCACTGGATAGACCGCGATGCCCTTCGTCCACCAACACCAAGTTATCGCCGCTGAAACTTTCTGCCGCAACAGTCGTGTCGCCACCTTTATCGCCGAGCTTGGTGATTTCAATGATTTGTACGACGCCTTTAAACAATTCGCCTGAATTCTTATCACCTGAATTCTTATCAAACAAAGCCGCATCAATGCCCGATTCTGCAAATTCTAACCAATGCTGACGGCTCAAACCCGCATTAGGCGTAATCAAAATCATATTGTCCAGCTCGCCGCCGTGATAATGCTGATACTGCAAAATATTCACGTGCATCAGCAGCGTTTTGCCGCTGCCTGTGGCATTCCAAAACGCCAGCTTGCGCAAATCGTCCGATTCGTGCGGTGCGGAAACGGCGGCATCGTTGCCCAACTCTTTTTGATAATCGGCAAATTCGCGCTGCAAGGCTGCCTGCAATGGGGCTTTGTGGTTGAAATATTGATCCAAATAAATCTCGGTAAACAGCAGCGACAAATATTGAAAATACTTCATTTCCAGCGTATGCCCGCTTTGGCGGTTGCGCCGTTCGGTAATTGTTTGCCAATGGCGCACAATGTTCAAATCGTAACGGCGTAAATCGTCTTCGCTGATGAGATTGGGCACGAGAGGGCTTAACAGCGCGTAGAGAAATTTGCTCTGCCCATCATCTGCCAAACCGATTAGGTTTTCATTGTCTAATTGCAGCTTGTTTTTCAAATCTTCCAGATTACGCACGCCAAACAGGCGCAGCAGATAGCGGTTTAAGATTAAATGGTCGTGAAAAGTGGTTTTTGCCATGATTACGCCTCCTCAAACATCAGCCGCAAAAACGCTTCTTCAATGCTGCGGATTTTCAGGCTGCGGATGGCGCCGCCGTCGGCATCGTTGTCTTGGAACACGGTGGGCAGGGTGTGGTCGCCGTTAATGTAGATTTCCGCGTATTCGCTGTCGCCTGCCGCGATTTGTTTTTTCGCCAGCAGCTTGGGCAGGGTGTCGTAATCCCATTTTTCGCAGTCGCGCCACACCAGCAGCACGCGCTCGTTTTTCAGGCTGCCTTCAATCATCACATAGCCCTCGGAAAAACGTTTGTCGTCCACCGCTTCCACGGTTAAGCCCAAGAGATAGTTAAACGTTTCCACCAAATCCACGCCCGTGCGCACGCTTGCGCCGGCGGAATCGGCGGCGATGTCCATTTGGTAATCAAAAGGTCGTCTGAACGCGTCGGTATCCAGTAGCGAGCCGCGGCTTTCCACGTCCAGCATATAGTGCAGCAGATAATCGCGCGCCATGTTTTCATGCTGCCTTGGCGCGAACAGGTCGGCGGGGCGGCGCAACAGCAGGTTGTTGAGCGTGTCTTCGTAGCTTTCCAGCTTTAACACTTTCACCGCGTGC
>CAJPSG010000129.1 GCA_905373195.1 Kingella oralis | reverse complement strand
TGGCGATGCTGCCCGAATTGGGACGGCTGAACCACAAACGGATAGCGGGTCTGGTCGGTATTGCCCCGCACCCGAGGGAGAGCGGGGAAACCAAATTCAAAAGCCGCTGCTTCGGCGGAAGGTCTGCGGTGCGTAAGGCGCTGTATATGGCTACCATGGTAGCGGTGCGTTTTGAACCGCTTATTCGGGATTTCTATCAGCACCTGCTGTCCAAGGGTAAGCCGTATAAGGTTGCCGTTACGGCATGTATGCGCAAACTGCTGACGATATTGAATGCCCGGATGCGTGATTATTTTGCCGAAAACGGTACCACCGAAAACGGTATCCGAACGGCTTGATTTGAGTTTTGGTATTTTTGCCCGACGGGGTGAAAAATACAGTTGCTACAGGCGCTTGATCACAATTGTGAGGTAGCATTCAAAACAATCATTAAAATTTGAGGATAAGAAAATGCAAGAACAGGAAAATAGTAAAAATCAGGAAGTACAAGACAATCACACAATGACCAAACTGCAAGATGTATTCAACCTTGCACATGACCAAGCTCATCCTGACAAAATCGATGCCGCCATCCGTGCCAATACGCGGGTATCTGGAACTAACATGTGGGTATTGATGTTTGCCATTGCCGTGGCGAGTATCGGTTTGAATGTAAACAGCACGGCGGTAGTGATTGGGGCGATGTTGATTTCTCCGTTGATGGGGCCGATCGTCGGTGTGGGTTACGGTGCCGCGGTAGGCGATACTGCACTGATCCGCCAAGCAGCACGCAATATTATTGTGTTCATCGCCATCAGTTTGGTTACCGCTACACTGTATTTCCTGCTAACCCCGCTGAAAGAGGCACAAAGCGAGCTTTTGGCACGTACCCAGCCAACCCTATGGGACGTGTTAATTGCCTTCTTCGGCGGTAGTGCAGGCATTGTGGCATTAACGCGCAAAGAAGGAGGCAATGCCATCCCGGGTGTGGCAATTGCCACTGCACTGATGCCTCCTCTGTGCACGGCGGGCTATGGACTAGCACACGGTAACTGGCACTATTTTTTCGGTGCTTTTTATCTGTTTGCCATCAACTGCGTGTTCATCGCTTTTTCCACCCTACTGTTTTCCAAACTACTTAAGCTGCCGCGCAGGGGGCTGGTAAGTGAGACCAAACGCAGACTGCACCGTATTATTATCACAGCCGTAGTGTTGGCAGTGATGATTCCGAGCGGATATATGGCATCGGGACTAGTGCGTCAGGAGCTGTTTAATACCAAAGCCAACAATGCCATCGCCGCTGCACAACAGCAGGAAGGTTTTTTCGTGCTGCGTAAAATGGTGAACTACAAAGAACGTGCAGTCGGGCTGATTGTCAACGGAACAGGGAATGCCGAGAAAATTACCACTCTGCTGGTCACAAATCTGAAAGCGGCAGGTATAAAAGAACCGCAAGTGAAAGTAGTCTATGCGGGGGGCAGTGACACCAGAATTGAAGAACTGCTGGCAAGCCATAACAACTCGGTGCAGTTACAGAACAAGCTGGAAGAGCAGCAGGCCTACATCGATACCGTGCTGGCGGGCAAAACCACCAGTCCCGAAGACGTAGCAGTACTGAGGGAAATCAAAGCCCAATATCCGGAAGCCGAAAAAATCGTTGTTGGGCGCGGTTTGGTTTGGGAAAAAGCACAAACTGCACCCGCTACGCAGGAGCAGCCTGAGAGAGTTCAAAGCGAAGAAGCGGACGCAAGTAACAATGTTGTTGTCTCCCTCGAATTCGACCAACCTCTGCCCGCCAAAGACCGCGAACGGTTACAGGCGTGGTTGAACCAGCGTTATGAAGGTACAACGGTGCGCTTGTTGGTCAATACCAAAGTTTTGGACAAATAGGCATCCCTCAAATATTTCGCCTGAACCCCGGAGGCTAGCTAGAACTTTTCAGGTAGCCTCCCTTAGTGTGAATTATGAATGACGAAACCCGCCCGCTTGTATATCGGAACTCCCGTATCATAGCAACCAACCGCCCAGCCGCCACCCGCACCCACCCAAGTTTAGGGGGCGTGTGCGTGGCAAAGTTTGGTAGGTCGGGCATTCATGCCCGACAAACATCGGCAAATTGGAAAAATGTCGGGCATCAATGCCCGACTTACTCCGTTTGCTGGGTTTTCAGGCTGCCTTTACTGTTTGTACAAAAGGCAGCCTGAAACGTTTCCAGACGGCATCAAGCCTATTCAAACGCCAAATCCCCCACCAGCTCAGCCAGCGTGTTCAGCCGCTGTTCTGATTTTTCTACAAACGGGTTTGCCGTATCCCATGCATAGCCCGCGAGGATGGCGGAAATCATGCGGCTGATTTCGGGGGCGCGGTTGGGGGCGTACACCACGTTTTGGAAGCGGTTGTCGTACCAGCCGTCCACATAGGTGCGGAAGGCGTTTACGCCCACCATCAGCGGGTTGGCGAACTCGGTCTGCCAGTTGCACGGCTCGCCTTTGAGTTGGCGGGTGAGCAGGTCGGCGGCGAGTTTGGCGGAATGCAGCGCGATGGTTACGCCCGATGAGAACACGGGGTCAAGAAATTCCGCCGCGTTGCCCAACAGCGCAAACTGTTTGCCGTACAGGGCTTTGACGTTGGCGGAATAGCCTTGGATGCTGCGGTAGGGGAAGCCGTTTTCCCATTCGGAATGTTGAAACAATTCAACCAGATTGGGGCATTCTGCCACCATTTTTTTCAACACGGCTTCGGGTTCGCCTGCCAGTTTGTCGGGCGTGCCGACCACGCCGAGCGAGCAGGTGTTGTCGCCGAAGGGGATTGTCCAAAACCACACGTCGCGGTGCTGCGGATGGGTGGTAATCAGGATTTTGTTGCGGTCAAAATCGGCATCGGCGGCGATGTTGTCGGTGATGCGGGTAAAATGCGCCATGCGCGGCGGCAGGTGGGACGGGGTTTCCAAGTCCAACAGGCGCGGCAGCACGCGCCCGTAGCCGCTGGCATCTAATACGAAGCGGGCGGTGAGTTCGTATTGTTCGCCCGTGTCGGTTTCCACGCTCAATCGCGCCGCGTCGCCGCTGTTGTCAAACGCGGTTACGCCGTGCCCGAAGCGCACTTCCACGCCTTGTTTGGCGGCTTCGTCAATCAGGATTTTGTCAAACACTTCGCGGCGCACTTGGAACACCGTGCCCGGCCCGGCGGTGAATTTGTCGGTGAAATCAAACGCGGTGCGGCGGCTGCCCCATGCGAACGCCGCGCCGTTTTTAAACTGAAAGCCTTTCTCGGCGCGCACGGCATCGGCAAAACCGGCTTCTTCCAGCATTTCCATGCAGTGCGGCAGCAGGCTCTCGCCAATCACAAAACGCGGAAAATGCTGTTTTTCCAGCACGCATACTTTGAAGCCTTGCTTGTGCAGCAGGGCGGAGGCAACCGAGCCTGACGGGCCTGCGCCGATAACGGCGATGTCAAATTGTGTGTCGGACATATTGAAAATCCTTTCGTGGTAAATGGTTTTGACATAAAGGCGTTATTATAGGATTTTGTTGGGCAGCCTGAAAATGGGATGATGGGTTTCAGGCTGCTGTTGCAAAACTTTTGTGAGACAGCCTGAAACCCAATCCACCCAACAAAAAACCGTCTGGCTCGCCACCAAACGGTTTTGCTGTTTTCAGGCTGCCTTATTTAGCCCCAGCTTGGCTGGGCAGTTGCCCGATAAAGTTGATAAACACGAGCGGTTTTTTGCTGGTGTTTTTCAGCGCGTGTGATTGCCCAGGGCGGGCAATGGTTACATCGCCTGCGGCAACGGGAGTTTCGTTGCCATTGCTGTCCACAAACGTGCCTTTGCCTTGCACAATTAAATACACGTCTTCGTTGTTTTCGTGTTTGTGCAAGCCGATGGATGCGCCTGCGGGCAGCGTGAGCCAGCCGATTTCGCGGATGGCATCTTGGTCGCCCGTTTGGTGGCGGGTATAGGCAAATTTGCCGAGCAGTTCGCCTTCGCCGCCTGCGGCTTTGCTGCGGTTCCATGTTTGCATTTCGGCTTTTTTATACACTTGCACGCCGCGATCTACGGGCGTTTTGCTGGGCTGATTGGCGGCGGCTGGGTCGCTGTGTGCGCTGGCGGCGGTGCTGGCGAATAATGCGGCGGCAATGATGGCGGGGGCGATTTTGTTCATGTTGATTCCTTTGTGAGGGGTTACGGGGAAAACGGGGGCAATGTTAGGCTTGGGGTTAAGATTGGTCAAGATGGGTTAAATGGTTTTCAGGCTGCCTGATGCGAAACGATTAGGCAGCCTGAAAACAGACAACAGAATGCTTGGCTTTATTCGCTGGATTGGTTGGAGGCTTCCTCATCGGTTGCGCCTTTCTTTTGCCAGTTGGTCGCAATGGTTTTGATTTCCCTGCCGATGTTAATCAGCAAGAAAAACACGGAAAACGCAATCATCACGGCTTGGAAGTAATTGCTGTATTCCCTGCTTTGCGACAGCACTTTGCCCACGAACACATAGAAATACCACACAAAGCCGTTGAGTACGAAAATATTGGGCAGCCCCGCCAGCCAATTTGCCGCAAATTTGTCGCGCAAAGCGCGGCGGCGATTTCCAGCAGCAGATAAATGCCGCCAAGTATCACGCCGAAGATAAACATGCTGTGGGTGAAATCCAGCTCGCCGTATTCGTCCAAATATTCCACCAAGCTCATAAAGGTGGTGTCGGCGGCGAGCAACACGAGCGCGAAGGTGGCGGGGATGAGGTTTTTGTGATCATGTGTTTCCTTAGAACCTGTATTCACTAT
>CAJPSG010000128.1 GCA_905373195.1 Kingella oralis | reverse complement strand
ATACAAGGCGGCGAGCCGCAGATAGTACAAGTAGTACAGCAAGGCGAGCCAACGCAGTATAAGGCTTAATTAGGACGACTATAAAGCCACATTGTACGAAATCATGCCATTTTTGTCTTGTCGCAGGCGGGTTTTGCCGTTATCCTTGCTGCTTTCGCAAACTTTTGTAAACACGGAGTGAATTATGAAAAAATTGTGGGTTTTGAGCAGCGTTTTGTTATTGGCAGCTTGCGGTGGCGGCGACAAATTGTCTAAATCTACCGTGCAAAAAGCGGTGAATGCGTCGGTAAAATTTCATTCGGTGTGCGTGCCGTTTCAGCTTACGGTGGACACGCGCAAAGCGGGCGATAATCCCACGCTGGGCTCGCCCGAAGTGAAGCTGGTGAAACGCCAAGACAATGGCAAACGCGCCAATTTAACCGCGATTGACCAAATGGAAGTGCTCACCGATGCGGGCTTGTATCGCCGCGATAAGGAGCAGCGCGAGGGCGAGGGCGACAACGCGGTGCGCTATATGGTGTACAGCCTCACCAAAAAAGGCGAAGACACTTTCCAAGCCTTGCCCAACCAAGAAGCCTTGATGTGCATTGGCAACGAAAAAGTGGAAAAAATCAATTTCTTCACCGCGCCCACCCCCAGCAACGGCGTAACCATCACCCAAGTGTCTTACGAGGCAAAAATCAACGCGGAACGTTGGGCGAAAAAATTGCTGAAAGACAGCCCGTATTACAACGGCTTAAACCAAACGCAAACCAAACACGCCACGCTGGTGAAAACCAACGATGGCTGGCGCGATATTATGGATTTGCGTAATCAATAATTAAATCAATGGGTTGTTGATAATCAACAGCCCTATAAGGCAGCCTGAAAACTGGATTACGGTTTCAGGCTGCATCTTTTGTTTTTATCCATTAGGCAGCCTGAAACATCGGGCAACCGCAAACGCCCTTTCAGGCTGCCTCATCATCACCCCCAAGGAACACCATGCTTGACTACACTTCCGTCCCCGTCCCGCTGCGCATCATCGGCATCCAACAACGCACCACGCTAGGCAAAGCCCACGAAACCCTCGGCGAAATGTGGCAGCAATGGGAAGGCGACCACAAAGCCAACCGCCTGCCCTCGTTTACCATGACGATTTACTGCGTGTACCAATATTTTGACGACGCGCCCAACGACGTGCTCATCACCATCGGGCGCATCACCGCCACCGATTTCCCGCTGCCCAGCTTCGCCAGCGAAACCCACATCCCCGCGCAAGACTACGTTCGCTTTATCGTGCCCGAGCAAAACGCGCAAAGCGTGTACCAAACATGGGGCGAAATTGAAGACAACGGCAGCCTGAAACGCACCTTCACCACCGATTTTGAAACCTATATGCTGGATGGCTTGCCACGCATTTATGTGGGCGTTGAACCGCCTAAGGCAGCCTGAAAATGAAGCTCGCCAAATTTTTGCGCCAAGCCGCCTCCGTGTTGCGCCGCCTAGACGCATGGCTGCCGCCCGAAGCCATCGCCCCCGATTGGCAACACAGCATCGCCTACCGTTGGACCAAAGCAGGCAACGCAGGCGTGTTGCAAGGCTTGCCGCGCCCACACACCTTCCCGCTCGCGCGCCTTGCCGCCGTAAACAGCCAAATGGCGCGGCTGGTGCGCAACACCGAGCAGTTTTTAGCAGGCCGCCCCGCCAACAATGTTTTGCTCACAGGCGCGCGCGGCACAGGCAAATCCTCGCTGGTGAAAGCCCTGCTGCACGAATACGCCGAACGCGGCTTGCGCCTGATAGAAGTGGACAAAACCGACTTGGCAACCCTGCCCGCGCTGCTGGTGTTGCTGGAAACGCGACCCGAAAAATTTATCGTGTTCTGCGACGATTTATCGTTTGAAGAAGGCGAAGACGGCTACAAAGCTCTGAAAACCGCGCTGGATGGCGGGCTATCACGCCGCGCAGACAACGTGTTGGTGTATGCCACTTCCAACCGCCGCCACCTGATGCCCGAATACATGGACGACAACGCCAACACGACTACGGGGCGCGGCGGCGAAATCCACGCCAAAGAAGCGGTGGAAGAAAAAGTGTCGCTATCCGACCGCTTTGGCTTGTGGCTGAGCTTTTATCCGTTTGACCAAAACGAATACTTGGCGGCGGTGGAAAACTGGCTGGCGGATTTCAGGCTGCCTTTGGACGAAACCGCCCGCCATGCCGCGCTCAACTGGGCGCAAATGCGCGGCAGCCGCTCGGGGCGCACGGCGTATCAGTTTGCCTGCGATTGGGCTGGGCGGCTGGCGGAGGAGCGCAAGGTATTTGAATAGATTGGGGATGAGCGATGGTAAGGCAGCCTGAAAACGTGTTAAACCGATTTTCAGGCTGCCTATTTCTGCGCTTGCTAATTAAGAAACAAGGCAACAACAAGGAATAACTCAATGGAATTAACCGATTGCAACAATATCCCTGAAACTTATCAACGTTTCATGGCAGAGAAAGATAAATCTCTTGAACTTTTTTACACTTTCAAGCGGAAAAAGAAGCCAACCACCTTGAAAAAAGATTATTGGCTATGGAGCGAGCTGTATTTAGCCAAAAAAATCTTCTCTGATACCGCTGTTATCAGACGATTATGGTGTGACATTGGGACTATGCTGAGGTTGGCGGGATAATTCAGCCAGTCCGTTAAACCCCACCTACTGATGGTGTTTAATCCATTTATCAGCCGTTGGGCGGCTGATGTTGAATTGTTTGCATAGCTCGGTTTTGGTGTAACGCCCAGTAAGCCATGCTTGGATAAATTGGATGCGTTGTTGCATGATGTTCGTTTTTTTCCAAGGCATAGTGTGGCTTTCATCATTTTGTGGTGAGCTAAATGATAAAAATTTGCCTGTGGATGTAAACGATGTCTTTGGGTTGCGGTGTAAAGGATGTTATCAGGTTGTACCTACGGGGTTTTTGGGGTTTTTGGGATTTTGACAAAGGTTTCAGGCTGCCTCCACACCCCCCAAAGGCAGCCTGAAATCCACACCCCCTACTCCCGCCCCGTTTTCGCTTTCAGCATCGCCAGCATATTGCCCAGACGTTCGCGCCCTTCTTCTTTGGAGACAATCGGCTTGCCGCCTTTGCGCCCCAAAATGTCCAAATCGCCCTGCGGCATTTCGTTGATAAAACGGCTCGGCTCGGGGAATACAAACGTGCCTTGCCGCTTGCGTTTGATGCAATGCGTGAGTGTGAGCTGCTGCTTGGCGCGCGTGATGCCCACATACATCAGCCGCCGCTCTTCTTCCAGCGCGCCCGCTTCCACGCTGTCGGCGTGGGGGAACAGCCCTTCTTCGCAGCCGACCAAATACACAAACGGATACTCCAAGCCTTTGGATGCGTGCAGGGTGGACATTTTCACCGCGTCCACTTCGCCATCGTCGCGCCCTTCCAGCAGCGTCATCAGCGCGATGGTTTGCGTGAGTTCAATCAGGTTTTTCTCGCCCTCTTCGCCTTTTTTCGCCAGCCATGCTGCTAAATCTTGCACGTTTTGCCAACGCATTTCCGCCGCCTTGCCACCCTCGTCCGCGCTCATCAAATAGGCTTCGTATTCAATCTCTTGCAACAACGCTTGCACCACTTCGCCCGCGTCGTCCGCCGCCGCTCGCGCTTGATAATCCTGCATCAAATATACAAATTGCAGCACCGCCTCGCGGTTTTTCGCATTCAATGCCGCCAACGCCTCCATGCTTTGGGCAGCCTGAAACAAGCTGCATTCGTGTTGCTTGGCATAATCGTTGAGCTTGCCCAGCGTGGTGTCGCCAATGCCGCGCTTGGGCGTGGTTGCTGCGCGCAAAAACGCGGGGTCGTCGTCGGGGTTCGCCAGCAGGCGCAGATACGACAACACGTCTTTAATCTCCGCCTTGTCGTAAAAACTTTGCCCGCCCGAAATCTGATACGGAATCCGCGCCGAGCGCAGCGCATCTTCAAACAGCCGCGCTTGGTGGTTGCCGCGGTACAAAATGGCAAAATCGGCAAAGTTCGCGCCATAAATCAGCTTATTACGCGCGATTTGCTGGGCAACAAATTCCGCTTCGTGCGTTTCGCTTTGGCACGCCACCACGCGCACCACTTCGCCCTCGCCCAGCTGCGACCACAGCGTTTTCGGAAACAGCTTGGGATTGTTGGCAATCACTTGGTTTGCCACCTTCAAAATACGCGCGGTGGAACGATAATTCTGTTCCAGCTTAATGATTTTCAGCTGCGGATAATCTTCCTGCAAACGGCGCAAATTCTCCATATTCGCCCCGCGCCAAGCGTAAATCGACTGGTCATCATCGCCCACCGCGGTAAACCGCCCCTCCAAGCCCACCAGCGCACGCATCAGCGCATACTGGCAAGCGTTGGTGTCTTGGCATTCGTCAATCAACAAATATTGCAAACGCTGCTGCCACTTCAAGCGCACATCGCTGTTTTGCTGCAACAGCAATGTGGGCAGCCGAATTAAATCATCAAAATCAACCGCTTGATAATGCGCCAGCGTTGTTTGATACGCCGCATACACCTGCGCGATTTGCTTTGCCCAATCATCATTGGCAGCCTGAAAAGCCACTTCGGGCGTTTGCAAATTGTTTTTCCACAGCGAAATCTGATGCTGCGCCTTAAACACAGGCTCGCGCCCTGTGCTGCCCAGCAATTCGCTGATGATTCTCGCGCTATCGGACGCATCCAGAATGGAAAAATTCTTTTTGTAGCCAATGTGTTGCGTAGCAGCACAACATATTGGTCAAACGATTCCACTTGCCCTTGCAATT
>CAJPSG010000127.1 GCA_905373195.1 Kingella oralis | reverse complement strand
AACCCCCGTTACCGCCGTGAAAGGGCGATGTCCTAACCGCTAGACGATGGGCGCAGTTTTTGGCGCACCCGGAGCGATTCGAACGCCCGACCCTTTGGTTCGTAGCCAAATACTCTATCCAACTGAGCTACGGGTGCAGCAAAGATGCGGATTGTAGGCAGTTGGGCACAATTCGTCAAGCTGTTTCGTCTGTTTTTTGCAAAAATCGTATAATCGCGGCTTTTTAAATATTACGAGTAAACCGATGCCTTACGCCGCTTTGTCTCCTTTGGCGGATTTTTTTCGCACGCTGCCTATTCCCGTTGTAATTCTGGATTTGGAAACCACGGGCGGGCATTTTTATGCCGACCGCATCACGGAGCTGGCGTTTTTGCATTTTTGGCAGGGCAACATCACGGCGGTGCAGCAATTGATTCAGCCCAATCAGCCGATTAGCGATTTTGTGCGCGATTTAACGGGCATTTCGGATGAGATGCTGCAAGGAATGCCCACGTTTGCCCAATTTGCGCCGCAGGTGTTGCCGCTGCTGCGCGGCAGTTTGCTGATTGCGCATAACAGCCGCTTTGACTACACCTTTTTGCGCCACGAATGCAGGCGCAATGGGTTTACCTTTGCCACGGCGGGGCTGTGCAGCGTGCAGTTGTCGCGCAAGCTGTATCCTGAATTTTTTAAGCATAATTTGGACAGCATTATTGAGCGGCATGGTTTGGCGGTGGCGAGCCGCCATCGGGCGATGAGCGATGTGCTGGCGGTGGCGGAATATTTGCAACTGGCGTTGCGCGAGAAAGGCGCGCCGCTGCTGGGGCAACTGATGCAGCAGTTAGCCAATCCGCCGATGCTGCCTGAAAACTTGCCCGCAGCGGTTTTTCAGGCTGCCTCTGCGTTGCCCGATGAGCATGGCGTGTCTATTTGGCGCAATGCGGCGGATGATGTGGTGGCGGTGCACACGCACATTCACGCATATCGGGAAGTGGCGGCGTTGCTGCGGCGCGGGCATGGCGCGCTGGCGCAGGCGGTGCGCTTGGAATTTGTGCCCACGCTGGGCGCGTTGCACAGCGCAGCGGTAAAAGGCAGCGTGTTTTATTGCAACCAGCTTGCGCCAACGGATGGAATTGTGCGCCACACGATTAAGATGGAGCAGGTTTCAGGCTGCCTCAAAGCGCGGGTGCGCCCGTTGAAAGCGGGCTTTTTGGCTGAACCGCCGCATGGTTTGTTTGCCCACCCGAAGGCGGCGAAACGTGCGCTGGCGGCGTGGGCGAAGAAGTTTGGGCTGTGCCCCACACTGCTGGGCATTTTGCCCGACGAGTTGCCCAAGGGCGCGCCCTGCCCTGTTTCGCTGGTGGGCAAGTGTTCAACGGCGTGCGAAACGGGGGATTTAGCGGCGCATAATCGGGCGGTGGCAGCGGCGTTGCCGTTTTTGCCGCTGATGGATTGGGGGCGTGCGCCGCGCGTGGATGTGGTGGAGCGGGATGCGCTTTCAGGGCAGGAAGTGGCGTTGCGGTGCGACAGCGGCGCGGTGCGGCTGCCCGAGGGCGTGTGGTTTTGCGATAAGGAGGTGCTGGCGGTGATGAAAGCGAAGTTTAAGGCGCAGAAGGGGCGCGAGGAGATTAAGGCAGCCTGAAAACGATTGAGGCAAAGATACGCCATCCATGCTGGGTGGGTTGTGTACATTTGGGTAAAGTTGCTTGTGCGTCTTTTGTCGATTGCCTTAATATATGAGAACCTATATTCACTCTTTACATAGGCATCTTTAATGCCCTAAAAACGTGGCTACTGCGTTAAACATGCTCGCAAGGTGTCCAACCTTGCTGCGCTTTTGCCTTGTATCCGCGCTTTTATGTCATCAAATCTGCCTATGCAAAGAATGAATACAGGTTCTGAGAAGCGTTGCCGTGTTGGCATCGCGTAAACATAAGGAGTCATACGATGAAATCCGATTTTGAAGCACAAAAACAAGCCTTGTTAAACGAAATCCACACCGTGTTAAACGAAGTGGAAAATCTGTATCAAGCGGGCGCGGAGCGCAGCGCGGAAGAAACGCAAGCATTGAAAACCCGTTTGCAAGCAAGGTTGGGCGTGGCGCAGGAAAAATTGCAAAATTTTGAAACCCGCGCGGTGGAGCAAGTGAAACACCAAGCGCAACGCGCCGATGCCTACATCAACGAGAAACCGTATTACGCGATGGGCTTTGCCGCACTGGCGGGCTTGGTGGTGGGCGTGTTGTTGAACCGCAAGTAAACGCATTTTCAGGCTGCCGATAAGTGCGCCGCCTTAAATAAACGGCAGCCTGAAACGCACAATCAACCCGTATTCATCACGCATGAATACGGGTTCTGCACAACATCAGGCGGCTGATTTGGCGTAAGATGGAATCATCGTTTTCAGGCTGCCTACTCATGCACAGCGCAAAGGCAGCCTGAAAACGGGTGGGCGTGGCGGAACTGGAATTTATTTTGAACAAGATTAAGGCAGCCTGAAATGGGTATCAAACAAGATTTAGCAACCTTAAAAACTTTGGCTTCGCAGGGCAGCGAATTGCTGCTGCTGCGGCTGCGCGTGTTGCAGATGGATGCCAACGCGCAACTGCACGGCGTGTTGATGATTGCCGCGCTGATTGCGCTGGCGGTAGTGGCACTGCTGGTGGCGTTGGTGGCGTTGTTGCTGGGGCTGAATGTGGTGCTCACAGCGCAGGCGAAGATTTGGCTGTTTTTTGGCGTGGCGGCGGCGGGCGTGCCGGCGATGTGGCTGCTGCTGCGGCGCATTCCGCGCATTTGGCAGCGCGACACGGCGCAGGTGCAGCAAACGCTCGCTGCGTTGCAACAGGATTTGGCGGCACTATCAGGCAGCCTGAAAAACGAAAATGCGGCAACGAATGCCAACGAAAACCAACCCAAAACAGGAGCACCACGCGATGTTGAGTAAACAAGAACAACGGGAATTACTGCTGCTGCAATGCGATTTAGCCCGCGCCAAACTGCGCTACACGCAACAGCAGGCGGCGCAGCGCAAACAGGCAACGCAGGCGAAAGCGGGCAATGTGGCTTGGCAGTTGGCGGATGTGGCGGGCGATGTGGTGCGGCATTCGGATGGCTTAAAGCTGGCGATGCTGCCCGCCAAATGGAAGCATCGCGCGGCGGTGTTGCTGGGCTTGCTGGCGTTGGAATGGGCGGAACGCTGGGCAACGGGCAAGCGCGGGAAATAGCGGGGATGGGTTTCAGGCTGCCCAATGACGTGAGGCAGCCTGAAAACCAAAAAACCGCCTGAAAACGGCATTAGATTTCAGGCTGGCTATCAAATGGCAAAAACCGCGTGCGTGGCAGAGCCGCATACACTACCTATGCAGGCTACGCTTGCTAAAAAAAGGACGTTAATCAAGGAAATGAATAATGAAAAAATTAAATATCTGGAAAGATGAAGGAAAAGTTTCTGCTTCAATCATTGAAAAATTTGCAGAAAATTTAGGTGTAACATTCCCTAAATCGTATATATATTTGATAAGTGAACATGATTATTTATATCCCGAAGAAGATTGTTTTATTTTTATTGATAATAATAAGAATACAGATGACAGAAATATTTTATTTTTAGGATATAAAAAAGATGTCTCCAGTCATGAAAATATCTATACCTATTCATGCATTGATGATGAATATGGCTATGGAAATCAAGTTGTTGCATTTGGAATAAGTGCAAATGGCGATTATATTTGTTTTGATTACCGTAAAAATTCAAGTAATCCATCCATCGTACTTATGTATCATGATGAATTTTATGAAGATGAACTAGGTAATACCAAGATGATTACAGTTCCCATCGCACCTGATTTTGATAGTTTTATAGATAAACTTTATCAAGATGTAGATTAACTGGCACTACTAACCAGCATAGCCTGTGCAACCAACGAACAATGGAAGCAAATTCAAAGGGTGGTAGAATATGGGGGAAGCAAGAATGTAACCGTTAGAATTACAAGGATTAAATAAATGATAAATTTTACAAAAGATAGATATTATTACGCTGACGTTTATTTTAATAGTAAGAAAGGTTTTATCATTCAAACAAGATCAGGAAGGTTAATTGACCATTTATATTCTCCTTGTTTTTTACCATTTGATGCTAATAATGAAATCATTGGGGAAGCAGTTATTAAGGCATTAAGTAATAGTCGTATGTTTGATTATGATAGTGATTGAATATTATGATTATATGGATTTAACTAAAAGCAAACAACGATATGATCAATGGGTTGGTAATCTATGTGCATATTTTGGTGTTAAAACTAAAAAAGCATTATTTGATAATATGAAACTATCTAACGTTTCATTATTTAATGGTCAGATTTATTTTTCTATAACACGTCATGTAAAGCTAGAAGCGTGGGAAGGTATAGATGTAGAAAGTGTTATTTTAAGTACTGAAAACAGTTTTGAAGAAATCGGCTCAGGTGTGAAGTTAGCATTAAACTATTGTATTTAATTGATGGTTATCTTAGCAAGGCTATCAAATTCCGATTTCTTACCCACAACACATCTTTCTTATCATCATAAGTCAGTCGGTAATCGGGCAAATCATTGCTGGCTACCAATGAACGAACGGCTCGACGAAACTCTCGCAATGTAGCCATGCTTCCCGATTTTTTATGTAGCAATTCAAGAGAAAGCGTGTATCGCTGCGCCAAATCCGCGCTTCAAGGCAGCCTGAAACCCCATTCCCCCATTTTCAGGCTGCCTCAACCTTTGCCCATTTGCCTAGAATCTGTTTACAGCCTCCGCGCGAGTCGTCCGCTGAT
>CAJPSG010000126.1 GCA_905373195.1 Kingella oralis | reverse complement strand
CTTCGTTAATTGCAGAAGATGCAGCAACAGGAGCGGGGGCGGGCGCAGCGGGAGCAGGCGCAGCAGCTTGTGCTACGGGAGCAGGTGCAGCGGCGGGAGCGGGTGCAGCAGCGGGTGCAGCTTGTGCAGGAGCTTCTGCGGCGGCAGCACCTGTTTCAACAGTCAGAATCACCGAACCTTCGGAAACCTTATCGCCCACTTTAATTTTCACTTCTTGTACTACGCCAGCCGCATCAGCAGGTACATCCATAGTGGCTTTGTCGGTTTCCAGCGTAATCAAAGTTTGGTCTAATGCGATGGTGTCGCCCGCTTTTACTTCAACGGCAATCACATCTACATTATCGTGTCCGCCAATATCGGGGACTTTAATTTCTACAATGCTCATGAGTTTTCCTTGAATGAGTCTATTTTCGTGAAAAATGGTTTTCAGGCTGCCTGAAAATCGTGTTTCAGGCTGCCTGAACGAAACGCTAATTACAGATTCCAGCTTGCTTGGCGGTTAGCGTCGATACCGTATTTTTCAATGGCTTGTTGAACCACTTTCGCATCAACTTTGCCTTCTTTTGCCAAACCGCTCAATGCAGCTACTGCAACATGGTAGCGGTCCACTTCAAAGAATTTACGCAAGTTAGCACGGCTATCACTGCGACCAAAGCCATCAGTACCCAACACAGTGAACGATTGACCAGCAGGGATGCCTGGGCGGATGCGTTCAGCAAAGACGCGAACATAGTCAGTAGATGCCACAACTGGACCAGTATGGCCTTGCAATTGACGGGTAACAAATGGAACTTTTTGTTCTTTGGTTGGGTTCAAACGGTTGAAGCGTTCAACTTCCATGATATCGCGGTGCATTTGGTTGAATGATGGGCAAGACCATACGTTGGCTTCTACACCGAAGTCATCTTTCAACAATTGAGCGGCAGCAAGCACTTCTAGCAAGATTACGCCAGAACCCAACAGTTGAACTTTCTTGTCGCTCTTACCGCCTTCTTGCAGCAAGTACATACCGTTCAAGATTTCTTGCTCAATGCCTTTGCGCGCAGGCATAGCAGGGTGAGCGTAGTTTTGGTTCATCACGGTTATATAGTAGAACACGTTTTCATGTTCCACATACATACGACGCAAGCCATCATGCAAGATAACAGCCAATTCGTATTGGAAGGTTGGGTCATAAGTGTGGCAGTTTGGAATCAAATCTGCTTGGATGTGGCTATGACCATCTTGGTGTTGCAAGCCTTCGCCGTTCAATGTGGTGCGACCGGAAGTTCCGCCCAACAAGAAGCCGCGTGCATTCATATCACCTGCTGCCCAAGCCAAGTCGCCAATGCGTTGGAAACCGAACATTGAGTAGTAAATATAGAATGGGATGGTGGTGTAACGGCTGTTGGCGTAAGAAGTTGCAGACGCAATCCATGAAGAAATCGCACCAGGCTCGTTAATACCTTCTTGCAAGATTTGACCATTAGTTGATTCTTTGTAGAACATCAACTGTTCTTTATCTTGGGGAACGTATTTTTGACCTTGGGTATTCCAAATACCAATTTGGCGGAACATACCTTCCATACCGAATGTACGGCATTCATCGGGCACGATTGGCACAATGCGTTTGCCCAATTCTTTGTCTTTAATCAAAGTGTTCAAGATGCGAACGAATGCCATGGTGGTAGAAAATTCGCGTTCGCCACTTGACTCTAATTGAGTTTGGAATGCGCTCAATTCGGGGATGGGCAAAGTTTCATTGTTTGGATTGCGAGATGGCAAGTAACCGCCCAATGCTTTGCGCTGACCGTGCAGGTAGTTGTATTCAGGCGTGCCTTCTGCGAAGCGAACGTATGGCAAATGATCGCTTTCAATTTGCTCGTCGGTTACAGGGATGCTGTGGCGAGTACGGAATTGTTTCAATGAAGGAACATCCATTTTTTTCGCTTGGTGAACTGTGTTTTGTGCTTCACCTGCTGCGCCCATGCCGTAACCTTTAACGGTTTTAGTCAAGATTACAGTAGGTTTGCCGTTGGCATGGTTCACGGCTTCGTAGTAAGCGTTGTACACTTTAACAGGGTCGTGTCCGCCAAATTCTAGGTTGTAGATTTGTTCATCAGTCAAATCAGCAACCAATGCTTTCAATTCTGGGGTGTTGAACATATGTTCACGGATGTAGGCACCATCTTTTGAGTGGAAGTTTTGGTAGTCGCCGTCCACAATTTCTTCCATGCGTGCTTTCAATGCACCTGTGGTGTCTTTTGCCAGTATGGCATCCCAGCTACCGCCCCAAATCACTTTAATTGCATTCCAGCCTGCGCCACGGAATAAACCTTCGTATTCTTGGATGATTTTGCCGTTGCCGTTTACAGGACCATCCAAGCGTTGCAAGTTACAGTTAATCACAAAAATCAGGTTATCTAATTTTTCGCGCGCAGCTAATGCTAATGCGCCTTGGGCTTCTGGTTCAGTCATTTCGCCGTCGCCGCAGAAGCACCATACTTTACGCCCAGCAGTTTTAGTCAAACCGCGTGAATCCAAGTATTTCAAGAAGCGTGCTTGGTAGATTGCCATGAGCGGACCAAGACCCATAGATACAGTTGGGAATTGCCAGAAATCAGGCATCAGGTGTGGGTGCGGGTAAGAAGGCAAGCCGTCGGTAAAGACTTCTTGGCGCAAGTTGTCTAGTTGGGCATCGCTCAAACGACCTTCAACATAAGCGCGGGCATAGATACCGGGCGCAGAATGCCCTTGCATGAATACCAAATCGCCTTCTACGCCATCGCCTTTGGCTTTCCAGAAGTGGTCGAAACCTACGTCATACAAGGTGGCGGCAGAGAGGAACGAACCGATGTGTCCACCCAGTTCCAAACCTTTGTGTTGCGCGTTAACTACCATTGCGGCGTTGTTCCAACGAACGGCAGCGCGGATGGCGTGTTCTAGATTATGGTCACCGGGCATGGCAACTTGTTTGCTGGTTGGGATGGTGTTTTGGTAAGGGGTGTTGATACCTGCGGGTACGTTTACGCCTTCATCTTTTGATGTGCCCAAAAGCTGTTCCAACAAGAAACGTGCGCGATCAACGCCTTCGTTTTCCACCACTGAGCGAATTGCATCAACCCATTCCTTGGTTTCAATGGGATCGACGTCGTTTACTGCATTGTAGGTTTGAGACATGGTGTCTATCCTTCCTGTTGTGAAGTTAAAACCCCGTTTGTGATGAGATTAAAACTTCGGTTGTAAAAGCGTCATTTTGTTTTAAAGATGCTGCAAAAGCACCCTTTCATGACACGAACATAAAACACTAGAATTGTAGCGTTAATGGGGTTGAATAGCAAACTTAGGCAGCCTGAAAGTTTGTCTTGCATCATAAAACATGGGATATATTTTTCAGGCTGCCTTAATGGGGAATTTTTGTTGCTATTGTGTGATTAGGCGTGGCAAAATTTTTACCTTTTAACTGATGCGAATGGCTTGGTTTTCATGAATAAGCTGGTTCCTACTTTTCATATTTTGTCCAAATTGGGCATGTTTTTTTCCTTGTTGATTTTGATGCCGACGATCGTGTCGTATGTGTATGAGGATGATGCGTTTCCTGTTTTTTGGCATACGGCGGCGATTTCGGAATTATTGTTTTTCTTGATTTGGTTGTTATGCCGCAAACGGCAGCATGAATTGCGCCCGCGTGATGGATTTTCGCTGGTGGTGATGCTGTGGCTGGGCTTTGCCTGCATTGCGGCGTTGCCGTTTTATTATTATTTCCCTGAAATGTCGTTTACCGATGCGTTTTTTGAAGCGATGAGCGGGCTAACGACCACGGGTGCAACGGTGATTTCGGGTTTGGATACCTTGCCGCCGTCTATCAATTTTTGGCGGCATATGTTGAACTGGCTGGGCGGCATGGGGATTATTGTGCTGGCGGTGGCGATTTTGCCGATGTTGGGCGTGGGGGGGACGCAATTATTTAAAGCGGAGATTGCGGGCGTGCATAAAGACAAAACATCGCCGCGCATTTCACAAACCGCCAAGCAGCTTTGGGAATTTTATTTGGCGTGCACGCTGTGGATTATGATTGCGCTGCATTGGGCGGGAATGGGCTGGTTTGACGCGGCGTGCCATGCGATGTCGGCTTTTGCGTTGGGTGGATTTTCTACGCATGATGACAACATTGCGTTTTTCAATTCGCCTGCGATTGAATGGGTGATTATCGTGGCAACGCTGTTGGGCGGCATCAATTTTGCCAACCATTTTGCGGCGTTGCGGCAAAAATCGTTGCGCCATTATTGGCAGGATGAAGAAGTGCGCACCATGATTTTGCTGCTTTCAGGCAGCATTGTGGTGGTTGCTTTGTACTTGACTTATAAGGATTTTTATTCGCTGCCCGATGCGTTTCGGTATGTTACGTTTAATTATGTTTCCATTGGGTTGGCGAGTGGTTTTTCTAATGCGGATTTTGCTACTTGGCCTTTGATTGCTTCGCTGTGGATGTTTTTTTTGGCGAATATTTTGGCGAATACGGGCTCAATGGGTGGCGGCGTGAAATTGGTGCGAATTTTGGCGTTGTCTAAGATTTTGAAACGTGAGATGACGCTGTTGCAGCATCCGAATGCGGTGCATGTGGTGAAGGTGAACGGGCATAAGATTTCTGACCATGTGGCGATGGCGATTGCAGCGTTTGTGTTTGTGTATTTTTGCACGGTTACGCTGTTTACGTTTGTGTTGATGATTTCGGGGCTGGATTTGGTGAGCGCGCTCACGGCGGTGATTGCGTGTATTACCAACGCGGGGCCGGGGTTGGGGGCGGTGGGCCCGAGCCATGAT
>CAJPSG010000125.1 GCA_905373195.1 Kingella oralis | reverse complement strand
CAGCCAGCCAATTATAATATAAATATCAATAACTTATCAAGCGCTTCTGCCATTTAGGAGGGGGCTTGATATGTCAGGCAACAAATCTCTGCACGCCGCCAACCGTGCCAAAAACGACGAGTTCTACACCGAGCTTGCCGACATCGACAAAGAACTGCGGCACTACAAACACCATTTCAAAAACAAAACCGTCTATTGCAATTGCGACGATCCGCGCGTCAGCAATTTCTTCCACTATTTTTCCCATAATTTTGAAACCCTCGGCCTGAAAAAGCTGATGGCGACTTGCTACAAAAGCCAAGCTGCCGATTTATTCAGCCAAAACGACAGCGAAGAAGCCGTTTATCTGATTTACGAAGGCGATAAAAACGGCAACCGTGTGCCCGACCCGAGCGAAATCCAAGTGTTGCCGCTTAAAGGCGATGGCGATTTCCGCAGCGAAGAGTGCATCGCGCTGTTAAAACAAGCCGATATTGTCGTAACCAATCCGCCGTTTTCGCTGTTTCGCGAATATGTGGCGCAGTTGGTGGAATACGATAAGAAGTTTTTGATTATCGGCAACCAAAACGCCATTACCTATAAAGAGATTTTTCCGCTGATTAAGGAAAACAAAATGTGGCTGGGCAATCACGGCGGCGATATGAAATTCAAAGTACCACCGTATTACGAGCCGCGCCCAACCCGCTACTGGCAAGATGAAACAGGGCAAAAATGGCGCAGCATGGGCAATACTTACTGGTTCACCAATCTTGACCACGACAAACGCCATGAAGAGTTGATTTTATACAAACGCTACACGCCCGAAGAATATCCGCGTTATGACAATTATGATGCGATTGAGGTTTCCAAAGTGGCGGAAATTCCTTGCGATTTTGACGGTGCAATGGGTGTGCCGATTACGTTTTTGGATAAATACAATCCTGAACAGTTTGAGATTATTGGATTAGATAGATACACAGTTCCAAAGGAATTATTAGTTGGGGGTAGAGTTGCCATTAACGGCAAACCAACCTATGCCCGAATTTTGATTAAACGCAGAACAAAAGCAGCCTGAAAACCTAATTTAACGGAGAAAAACCATGAAAATTGAACTAAAACAAATCACTGTGCGCGATTTGGTCAAAGACTACCAAGACGATGCGGAAAACGGCGTACGCGCCTACGGCGGCCTGCTGGACGTACGCCCGCCGTATCAGCGCGAATTTGTCTATAAAGACAAACAGCGCGATGCCGTGATTGAAACCGTGCGGCAGGGCTTTCCGCTGAATGTGATGTATTGGGCAAAGCGCGAAGACGGCACGTTTGAAGTGATTGACGGGCAGCAGCGCACCCTTTCGCTTTGCCAGTATATCGCGGGCGATTTTGCCTACCTGATGCGCTATTTCCATAATCTGCAAGACGACGAACAACAGCGGATTTTGGATTACGAACTGATGGTTTATGTGTGCGAAGGCTCAGACAGCGAAAAATTGAAATGGTTTGAAACCATCAACATTGCGGGCGAAAAACTCACGCAGCAGGAATTGCGCAACGCCGTTTATCACGGCTCATGGCTTGCCGATGCCAAACGCTATTTCAGCAAAAACGGCTGCGCGGCGTATCAAATCGGGCAGGATTATGTTTCAGGCAGCCCGATACGGCAGGAGCTGTTGGAAAAGGCATTGGACTGGATTTCACAAGGGCAAATTGAAAGCTATATGGCAAAACACCAGCATGACCCAAACGCGCTGGCTCTTTGGCAATATTTTCAGGCTGCCATCACTTGGGTGGAAGCCACTTTCCCCGTGAAGCGCAAAAAAGAAATGAAAGGCGTGGAATGGGGAGAGTTGTATGATGAGTTTAAAAATGAAGTGCTGGACGCGAACAAGCTGGAAGCTGAAATTAAAACTTTGATGTTTGATGATGAAGTTACCGACAAAAAAGGCATCTACCCCTATGTACTGACCCGCGATGAAAAACATCTCAACCTGCGCGCCTTTTCAGACGGCATGAAACGGAAAATGTACGAAAAGCAAAACGGCATCTGCCCGCACTGCAAAGAAAAATTTGAGATTAACCAAATGGAAGGCGATCACATTGTCCCGTGGAGCGAAGGCGGTAAAACCAACGAAGACAACGGGCAAATGTTATGTAAAAACTGTAACCGAAAAAAATCCAATAAATAGCTAAAAGGCCGTCTGAAAACCCCAAACCCCATTTTCAGGCGACCTTTTTCCACTAAAATCCCCCTACCGTTCAACCTGAAACAAAGGAGAATCATCATGCAAATCACCACCTCCGCCATCACCAACGGCGAATTTGCCGACAAATACGGCAAGCGCGGCAGCCAATTCAGCGAAAACATCATGCCCACGTTCTCCATCCCCTTTGAAATCAGCAGTGCGCCCGAGAGGGTACACAGTCTTTTGCCGTGGTGCTGGAAGACGGACCTTTCACACCTTCCTATCCTGTTTCGCCAACAGGCTGCGTTGTTCCAAATACCACACCAAGGCGGTGGCGGCGCTGGCGAGCGAGATGATTAACGCTGCCCAAAAGCCGTAGATGCCCATGCGGGCGGCGTGGGCGAGGATGTAGCCCAGCACCAGCCCCAAGCACCAAAAGGCGATGGCGTGGATAATCATCGGCACGCGGGTGATTTTGTAGCCGCGCAGGGCGTAGGAGGCGATACATTGTGTGAAATCAAACACTTGAAATATGCCGACAAAAATAATCAGGCTGCTGGCCAGGGCGAGCACGGCGGCATCTTGGGTGTAGATTTTTGCCACAGGCAGCCTGAAAATCAGCAGGGCGATTAAGGTGCACGCGCCCAAAATCCAGCCGCACACGATGGAAACGCCTGAAATATAGCGGGCGCGGGCAAATTGTTTGCGCCCGATGGCGTAGCCGATGCGCACGGTGGCGGCGGAGCCGATGGCTTGCGGTATCATGTAAATCACGCTGCTGACGCTTAACACGATTTGTTGCGCGGCAACGTGGGTTTCGCCCAAGTCGGCAATCAGCCAAACGATAAAGCTAAACAAGCTGGCTTCTAGAAAGTAAGACAGCCCAATCGCCCAGCCCAGTTGGGCGATATTTTTTTGCGTTTGCCAGTGGGGCGGGGAGAAGCGTTGGGTGAAGCCGAAGCGGCGCAGGTCGCAGCTTTTGGCGATGTAAACGGCGAGGGCGAGTGTGGCAAACCAAAACACGATGGTGGTCGCCACGCCTGCGCCCACGCCGCCGAGCGCGGGGATGGGCAGTTGGCGCAGCCATGCAATCAACGCGGGGGCAGCCTGAAAACGCTCAGCGAGGCGGGCAACGCCTGTTGCGCCGAAAATAAAGAGGTAATTCAAGGGGATGTTGAGCAACAACGCTGCCCAGTTTATCCACATAATCGGCTGGGGCTTGTTGAGGCTGGATGCGTAGGCGTGCAGGGCGCGGTATATCAGCGCGGCGGGCAGCCCAAGCGCGACGATGCCAAGGTATTGGGCGAACATGGTTTTGATGTGCGCGCTCATGTCTAGATAGTTTTGCAGCGGGTGAATCAGGGCGAACAGCATCGCCATGCCGATGATGCCCAGCAGCAGCCCAAACCAGATGCCTTGCCGCCCTGTTTCGCCGACTTCGTGCGTGCTGCCTGCGCCGTGTTGTTGGGCGATGATGGGGTTGAGCGCTGCCATAATGCCCATAAAGGTGATGAACAGGGTGGAGAACACGGAGCTGCCCAGCGCCACGGCGGTGAGGTCGTTTTTGCCTGCCGCGCCCGACATGGCGGTGTCGGCCACGCCGATGGCAACGGTGGCGATTTGCGCCATCATCATGGGCAGGGCGAGGGCGAGCAGTTGGCGGGTTTCGTGTTTAAATTCGGCGGGGGAATAGCGGGTGAGGTCAAAAAGCATGGCGGTTTGGGTTGATGGGATGGTTTGGGCTACGCGGAATGATGTTTTCAGGCTGCCTTCTAGCATGGTTTAGAGGCAGCCTGAAATGGGGTTGGGGGTGTGAACAAGGTTGGTAATAAGGGGGCAAACTGCTGCATAGGCAGGGAAAGGGTTTTCAGGCTGCCTTTGCTGTGTTGGTGATAGGCAGCCTGAAAGCGTTTTAACTGCGGGAGCAATCAATCGTTTAATTGTTGCACGCGCAGCAAGATATTGGCGGCTTCTTCGGCGTTTTTGCCTGTGGCTTTGATTTTCTTCTCACTGTCGGCGAGCACTTTGCCTGTGCGACTGATGATTTTGAATTTTACTTTTTGGCTGTCGTCGTAGCTGCCTGTGCCGTCAAAGGCGAGTTTGCCGTTGTCGTGATAAAGCTGGATGCGCAATGTATTGCCGATGTCTTCGGTTTTGAGCGCAAGTTTGCCGTTTTCGTAGTGCCCTGATGCGATGCTTTTATGGTTTTTGATGTCTTGAAATGCTTTCACTTCGCCCTCGGGCGTGTACCAAACCATGCGCCCATCAGCGGCGGAAAAGGCATCAAAGTTTTTCAGGTCTTTATCATCGGGGATGACAACGGGGTCAATTTGCTTGGTTTTGCTGTCTTGGTAGAAGTCTTGCACCACGGCTTTGCCCTCGGCGGTGCGCCCCAGCAGCATACGATAAAAACCGCCTGCGCTGGCTTGCGGGGCTTCGTTGCCCTCGGCATCGTAGTAGGCGAGGGTGCGGGTTTCGGCTTTGGCAACGAGGTTGGCGGTGGTGGCTTCGGATTGGCGGGCGACTTCGGTGGCTGCGGTGGGGATGGTTGCGCTGGGCGCGGCGGCTTTGGGCGCGGCTTGGGCGGCGAATGCGGCGGCGAGCAGGGCGGTAATCAGCAGTTTTTTCATGGTGGAATTCCTTTTGGGGTGGGTGGGC
>CAJPSG010000124.1 GCA_905373195.1 Kingella oralis | reverse complement strand
ACCTTCTTTGTTTGGGAAAGTGTTGCACTTGTGAGGCGAATGTAAGTGCCTTTAAACGCATAGCACGGGCAACTCGTTTTGTTACCACTAATATTAAACACTTTCAGGCTGCCTATTGATACACAACCCTAGGCAGCCTGAAAACACAATCCCCCAGCTTACCGTTGCCGCGCCTTAAATCGCGGATTACTCCTGCAAATCACATACACCTTGCCCTTGCGGCGCACAATTTGACAATCACGGTGGCGATTTTTCGCCGCTTTGAGCGAAGACAACACCTGCATCTTATTGCCCCTTTTTCAGCGCAGACATCATGCCCGCATAACGTTGATTAAACTGGCTGGCGCGCCCCTCTTTGTTATGCTCGCGCTGTTTACCCGTGTAAACAGGATGCGATGCCGATGAAGTATCCAGCAAAAACACAGGATATTCCTTGCCATCTGTCCACTGCATGGTTTTGTTGGTTGGCGCGCAAGAGCGGATAAGCCAACCCTCCTCCACGCCGCTGTCGTAAAACAGCACAGTACGATAATTTTCTGGGTGTATACCTTGTTTCATTTCACGCTCCTGAGCAGATAAAACGTTATGGTATAACACTATCAACACGCGTGTCAATTTTTGCGCCTGCGCCACTTGTGCAACGGTAAGCGATACAGCAGCAGCGCGGCGATAATCAACGCGCCGCCCACCGCTTTCTCCCACGACAAAATCTCGCCCAAAAGCAACACGCTAAACAGCAGCGTCCACACGGGTTCCAGCACCATAATCATCGCCGTGTTGCCAATCGGGCAGATTTTTTGCGCGTGCGTTTGCAGCAAAAAGCGCGTGTTGGTAATCACCACAATGCCGATGATGAGCCACATCCAACTGGCGGCGGAAAGCGGGAACTGCCACGTTTCAAGCGCCAGCGAATAGCCGCTGCATACGATGCCCGCGCAGGCGAGCTGCACGGTGGTGAGCGGCAGTGCATTCACGCCTTTGGAAAACTGGTTGTTCAGCACAAAAAACAGCGCACTCATCAGCGCGGAAAGCGCAAACAAGCCGCTGCCCAGCGACATTTGCAACGGCGATTTGCCCGCGTTCAGCAAATACAGACCGCAGCCTGAAAGGGCGAGCGACAGCCACAGCATCGGTGCGGGGCGATGGCGAAACAGCAGCCACGACAACAGCGGCGCAAGCAGCATGGACGAACTGAGCAGCAACGCGCCTTCGCCAAAATGGGTGCTGTGCGCCACGCCTTGAATCCAAAAGAAAATGTTGCCCGAAAACGCTGCGCCCACCGCCGCCGCGCGGGCAAATTGCCCTGCCGTCCATTGGCGAAGCTGCGGCAGTGCAAACGGCAAAAACAGCAGGGCGGCGCCGACCATGCGCGCGCCGATAAAGCCTGCGGCGGGCAGTTCTTGCAGCGCGGCTTTGGAAACAAACCAGCCGCTGGCGGCAAGTAGGGTTACGAGTATGAGCCAGAGTTCTCCGCGATAGTGGTGCATGATTGGGTTTTCTAGGTTTTCAGGCTGCCTATAAGGGCGAAAGGCAGCCTGAAAATGGGTGGGATGTGATGGTGGCGAGCTGAATTGTTGAAACCAATATTGAATGATGAATAGAAAAGAATAAATCAGAATGTAAACTGTTCATCTGCTCTGTTTAATACACACGAACGAATAGCTTTAATGCCGATCTCATTATGGATGATTCCAACAAGCGCAGTAATTTGTACGGCATCATCATATAAATATTTTCCGCCTACATAACAAGGAACATTATCTGTAATCCAGTTTTCAAAGTTACCATCGTAAATAGCGAGATAGATTGGAGCATTATCTAATTTAAGCATTGCTGTTTTGCCAATTATGAGCCTGCCGCTAATATTTAATATTCTATCTTCTTTGCATTCTTTAATATGTTGAATTGTTTTAATTATCTGGTTCATATATCAAAATTAGATTGGTTGGAAGGTATAAGCCAATAAGCGAATGAGATGGTTTTCAGGCTGCCCCTAACGCTTCAATAGCCACCGCGTTCGTCTAATCCCCAAAACAATCAAACGGCTGAAAGTGCATCACATTTCAGCCGTTTGCCATTTAGGGAATACAAATACAATGATTAGGGTGCGATTCCCCGTTTTCGCTTTTCAGGCTGCCTGATTAGCCGCCAACCTTGTTGCGGATAATCGCTTTCACCACATCTGCATCGTTATCAATCACTTGCACGCGCTGGGGCAAATCTTCCAAGCCTGCGAGTTTAGCGGGGCGGGGAATGGCAACGCTGCCCACGGCTTTGTGTATGGTGGCGTCAAATTTGGCGGCAAGCGCGGTTTCTAGGCAAACGATGGTTTCGCCCGATTCGCGCAGTTGGCGGGCGACTTTAATGCCGTCGGCGGTGTGTGGGTCTATCAATTCGCCGTCGGTTTCGTACACGAATTTTATGGTGGCCAGGCGGTCGGCGTGGGTGCTGCTGCCTGAAACGAAGCCGTATTTTTGGCGAATGATGTCTAATTTGTCTTGCAGATTGAAGCCATTGCCTTGCGCCACTTGTGTCCACAGGCTTTGCACTTGGTTGGCATCGCGCCCCACCAAATCAAAAACGAAGCGTTCAAAATTGCTGGCTTTGGAAATGTCCATGGATGGGCTGGATGTTACATAGGTGTGGGCGGCATCGCGCGGGCGGTATTGCCCTGTGCGGAAAAATTCGTCTAACACGTTGTTTTCATTGGTGGCGACAATCAGGCGGTCAATCGGCAAGCCCATTTGTTTGGCGATGTGCCCCGCGCAGATGTTGCCAAAGTTGCCGCTGGGCACGCAAAAACTGATGCGCTGGTCGTTGCTTTCGGTGGCGCGCAGATAGCCTGCGATGTAGTACACGATTTGGGCGACGATGCGTCCCCAGTTGATGCTGTTTACGGTGCTGATGCGGTAGCGTTGTTTGAATTCGGCATCGTTTTGCACGGCTTTGACGATATCTTGGCAGTCGTCAAACATACCGCGCACGGCGATGTTGATGATGTTGTCATCTTGCAGGCTATACATTTGGGCGCGTTGGAAGCGGGACATTTTGCCATCGGGCGAGAGCATGAACACGTTGATGCCGCGTTTGCCGCGCAGGGCGTATTCGGCAGCGGAGCCTGTGTCGCCGCTGGTTGCGCCGAGAATGTTTAGGGTTTTGTTTTCTTTGGCTAAAACGTATTCAAAGGCGTTGCCCAAGAATTGCATTGCCATGTCTTTGAAGGCGAGCGTGGGGCCGTTGGATAGGGCTTGGATTTTGATGCCATCTTTGAGCGTGCGCACGGGGGTGATTTCTGCGCTGCCGAATGTTTCGCGGGTGTAGGTGCGGTTGATGATGCCGCGTAGGTCGTTTTCGGGGATGTCGGTGGCGAATAGGCGGATGACTTCAAAGGCGAGTTCGGCGTAGCTGAGGGTGCGCCAATGGGCAAGCTGCGCGGGGGTGATTTGCGGATAGTGCTCGGGGAGCATTAAGCCGCCGTCGGGGGCGAGCCCCATAAGCAGGGCTTGGCTGAATGTTTTGGCGGGGGTGTTGCCGCGGGTGCTGATGTAGTTCATGGTGGGGCTTTCGGTTGTGGGTGGGTTGGCGTTTTCAGGCTGCATCAGATGGAGGCAGCCTGAAAATGGGATAGATGGCTTGAAAATGGGGTTAATATTTTTTCTGTTTTAGGCAGGCGATTAAGGAGTTGGTTGCCAGCGATTGAATTATTTGTTTTTTGGATATTTTTCCAACGCGGAAGATAATACTAAATTCATATATTTTCCCGTTCTTCTATCTAAACTAGCAGTAACCGTGGTTACAGGACAATCTAACGTTGTTCTTCCTTCTAATATAGGGAGATTGTAATAAACATCTTCCTCGTTAAGCTCCAACTTCCAATGTATGATAGGATTATCAATAACCCTTAAAAACGTCTCTCCAACATAAACAGCATAGCCATCTAGAATATAAAATGGTTCTTCAAACATAATCTGCTTGTTGTTTTCATACTTATCTAATAAGTATTTTTCAACAATATCTAACGACTCCATTGAAAAATCCAGCTTTTCTGCAACTTCTTTCGGCATTCTAGACATAAAACCATCTAGAATATTAGGAATGTCTTTTAACCAACATTTAAAAGCTATCTCTCTTCGCCAAAGTTCAGACAGCGTGGGTTCTTCTTTTGCTTTTTTAGCCATATTTAGCTCCTACTTCTTGTTAATCCATTTCACTGGTATTCCTGCTTCTCAACGCCTGTTTTATTTGTTTTATCGCTATTTTCAGGCTGCCTATTTTTGCAAATTATCAATCATGGCGTTTGCGCCGCAGCGGAGTACGCCTGATAGCAGGTTGTCGCCTTTGTTCATGCAACTGGTGCGTTCGTTGTCGGGCAGCGGTTGGGTGAGCTGTTGGCTGGCGCGGTTGCCGAGGCTTTCTAGTTGCTTACTGATGGGTTTGCCGTTTCTTTTGGCGGCGGGTAGTTGCTCGCGCAGGGCATTGACGATGGCGCGGCTGTTTTGTTTGTTGATGATGCCTGTGGAATCTAGCTGGGGCAGCAGTTCTTCTAGGGCGCGTTGTCCGCTGGGGGTGTCAATGACTTTGCTGATGCCGTCTAGGCTGCTTTCCCATGCTTTTTGCCCGCAATCGCTTTTGCGGGCTTTGAGGCAGCCTATGGCTTCGCTGCCAACGTTGAGGCTTTGGGTGTAGGTTTCGTTGTAGAGGGCGGATTCGTCGTAGCTGTCGGCTTGGGCGAGCGGGGCGGCGAGCAGCAGGGTGGTGAATAGGGCGAGGGTTTGGAGTTTCATGGAGCTTCCTTTTTTGGGGAAAGGGCTAGACTGGATTTC
>CAJPSG010000123.1 GCA_905373195.1 Kingella oralis | reverse complement strand
TGTATAAGGCTTAATTGGAGCGACTATAATACCAAGCGGTTTTGTTTTTTCAGGCTGCCTTTTATATACCTCAATCCCCCAACAACGCCCCCGCCAGCCAGAGATTAAACCCCACCCCAATCGTTACCGTCAGCCCGAACGCGGCGACGGCGGGCGTGCTGCTCAATGCGAGCAGGGCAAAGGAAATGGCAGTCGTGGCGGCGGCGAGCAGCATTCCGCCCAAGCGGGCGGGGGCGGTGTGTTTGGCGGTGGCGGCATAGACGGCGTAGTCCGCGCCGATGGCGGAGACGAGCAGCAGCCCAAACATGGCGAACAGGCTCACAGGTATGCCCAGCCAGCCGAGGGCGGCGACGGTGCAGACGGCGGCGGCCAGCGGCACGGCGAGGATTTTGCCACCGCGTTTTGCACCGAACAGCCGCCACAGCAGCAGCCACGCCAGCGCGTAGGAGGCGAGTTTGAGCCATGCGGCTTGGTTGCGTGTGTGGTGGAAGAGTGCGTTGAGGTGGGCGCGTTTGTCTGCCCAGTGTGCGCCTGAAACGCTTTGCGCGGCGGCGCGGACGGCGGCTTCGTCTGCCAAACCGTTCAGGCGCACGACGGCGGCGTAGCGTCCGCGTTCCACTTCGCCCAGATACAGCGGCTGCCATGCTTGGGCGAGTTCGGTTTTCAGGCTGCCTGAAAGCGTGAGCGGCGACGCGGCGGCGGCTTGGTTGAGGGCTTGGCGTATGGTTTTGGCGGGGATACCGATGTCGGCGAGCGGCTGCCAGTTTTCAGGCTGCCTTGCGAGTTCGCGCAGGTGGTGTTGCACTTGCTGCTGCGCGGCAACGGGGGCGACAAATTGGTCTAGCGATTGGAAGCCGCCGAGTTTGCCTTGGGCAACGAGCGGTTGCAGGGCACGGGCGAGTTCGGCGTTTTTGGCGAGCAGCGCGTCTTCGCTGGCGGCTTCGGCAACGATGTAGCGGCCGCCGAAATCGGTGCCGCTCAATTCGCCGATGCGCTGCACTTGCGCCAGCATTTCAGACGGCATATTGACCCATTGGCGGATGTCGTCGTGCCAGTCGCTGCGCCACAACCCCGCCGCCAGCAAAATACCGCCCAGCGCGAGCCAGCCGCGTTGGCGCAGGCGGGCGTTCAGGCGGCGTTGCAGCTTTAACAGCCGTTCGGTGAGAACGGCAAACGGCACGGTTTTGGCCTGATAGCGGCGGAACAGCGGCGGCAGCCACAATACGGTTGCGCCGAATGCGCCCAGCAGCGCGAAGCCTGAGAACACGGCGGTTTGGCGCAACACGGTCAGCGGCGTGAACCACAGCAGCGCGTAGCCCAACACGGTAATCAGCAGGCTCACGGCAAAGCTGGGCAAAACGTGTTTCATCGCGCTTTCAGACGACCATTTTTCGTTTTCAGGCTGCCTGAAAACCGACGGCGCAAGCCAGTGCAACGGAAAATCCACCAGCATGCCGACCAGACTCGTGCCGATGACAATCGTTAGGATATGCACTTCGCCAAACATCGCCAACGCCGCTGCCAGCCCCGTGAGCATGCCCGCCGCCAGCGGCAACGCCAGCCAGAACACGCGCGCGCTGCGGAACACCCACAGCAGCAGCGCAAACGTCGCCAGCGTGCCGACCATGCTCATGGTTCGGCTTTCCGCTTCGGCAGCGGTTTTGGACGCGGCGGCAAACAGCGCACCGCCTGCCGCCAGCGTTTCTGCGCCGTGTTTCTGCGCGATGGCGCGGCTCTCGTTGATGAGCGGCAGCAGTTTTTCGTTGCCCGAAAAATTGTCGCCCGTTTTCAGACGGCCCCGCAGCCACACCCACGTTTTGCCGTCCGCCTCCGTAAACAACATGCCGTTGTCCATATTCCACTGTAAACGGCTCTGCGGATTGGCCTTCGCCGCCACAAACCGCCCGAAGCCCAGCCAGTCCTGTTCCAGCGACAGGGGCGACACGGCGGCAAAGGGGTTGGCGGCATCTTCGGCGCGGGCTTGGAAATACTGCTTGGGATTGTCCGCAAGCAGCCGCGCCTGCTCCTGCGGCAGCGTCGCCAACGCCAAACGCTGCATATCGGCGCGCACGCTGTCCAAATCGGGCGTGATGCTGCTGTCCACCGCCGCAAATACGCCGCTGTTGCGCCATTGCGCCGCAATCTCGTCGGCAGCCTGAAAAGCGCGTTCCGCGTTTTTACTGCCTGCCAGTAACACAATCTGCGTGTTCAACTGCGCCTCGCCCGCTTGGTCGGCGGCAACCAGCAGCGCGTCGGGCTGCTGCTCGGCGGGGAGCAGGGCGGCGAGGTCGGTTTGCAGCCAGTTTTTGGTGGTAAGGGTGTAGGCGAGGAACAGGCAGAGCAGGAGGGTGAAGAGGGTGTAGAGGCGGTGGAGTAGTGGCATGGCGGGGGGTAATCAAAAAGGGGAAACGGCTTTAATCTTGCATTCAGGCAGCCTGAAAATGGTTTGCTGTGGCATGGTTGAATGATTATGCGAAAAAGCAGCCTGAAACGGGAAAACGAGGTTTCAGGCTGCCTCAATGTTGGCGGGCGGTTAGGCAGCCTGAAAATGAAATTTCCCGTTTTCAGGCTGCCTTTTGTGTTACTGCTTAATCCGCATTCTCCAACAGCCAAGCCACATAGCGTTCTACGCCTTGTTCTACGGTGTAAAAATCGCCCGCATAGCCTGCGGCGCGGAGTTTGTTGGTGTCGGCTTGGGTGAACGATTGGTATTTGCCCACGAGGTCTTCGGGGAATGGGATGTAACGGATAAGCTGTTGTTCTACCAGTTGTTCTAGCGATAATTCGGGCTTGCCCTCGGCGGCGCGGCAGGCGTTTACGGTGGCGGCGGCGAGGTCGTTAAACGGCTGGCTGCGCCCCGTGCCAAGGTTGAAAATGCCCGATTTTTCAAAATTGTCAAAGAAATACAGGTTCACTTTGGCGACGTCTTCCACGCTGACGAAATCGCGGCTGTGTTCGCCGTTGCCGTAGTTTTCGTATGCGCCAAACAGGTTTACATAGCCTTGGCTGCGGTATTGGTTGAAATGGTGGTAGGCGACGGATGCCATGCGCCCTTTGTGCTGCTCGCGCATGCCGTACACGTTGAAATAGCGGAAGCCGACGACTTGGGCGGTCAACCCTTGCGCGATGCGCCGGCGCACGACTTGGTCAAACAGGAATTTGGAGTAACCATACACGTTGAGCGGTTTTTCCAGCGCGCGCTCTTCGCGGAACGCTGTGCCTTTGCCGTAAACCGCCGCGCTGCTGGCGTAGAGAAACGGGATGTGTTCGTCTTGACACCAATCCAGCAGGTCTAGGCTGTATTGGTAGTTGTTTTCCATCATGTATTGCCCGTTGTGTTCCATGGTGTTGCTGCATGCGCCTTGGTGGAACACGGCGCGGATGTCGTGCGGCAGTAGGTGTTCGCGCACTTGGCGGATAAATTCGTGTTTGTCCAGATAATGCGCGATGTCGCAATCGGCTAGGTTGCGGAATTTGTGTCCGTTGGTCAGGTTGTCCACGGCGATGATGTTGGTTTCACCGCGCTGGTTGAGGGCTTTGACGATGTTGCTGCCGATAAAGCCTGCTGCGCCTGTTACGATGATGGTCATGGGGTTACTCCTTGATAAATAAAGATGATTAGGCAGCCTGAAAACGGTGTTTTGCCATTTCGGGCTGCCTTATTTGTGCGCAATCAACGCCAGCCCGCTTAACGTCAGCACTACGCCCAATGCTTTGTGCCACGAAAACGATTCGCCAAACAGCAGCACGCCTGTGGGCGCAAGCATCAACGCTGCCATGCCCGCCACCGCCGCGCCCGACCATTGCACTGCGCCGCCCGCGTGATAGGTGAGCAAAAAGCCCAGCTCAATAATCATCGTGCCGCCTGCCACCAGCCAAATTTTCCAGCCGCTAAACAGCGAGACAGCATCCGCTGCGCGCGCTTCACCAAACAGCGGCATCAGCAGCAGCGTCATCAGCCATGCCGCGCCGTAGATTAAATTGAGCATCAGCATGAGATTGGCGTGTTCGCTGTTGAGCGATTTTTGCCCGATGTGGTAGGCGCAAGTGCCCAGCGCGGAGAGGAGTAAAAAGAGGTAAGCGGGTTTCATGATGGCGGGTTTTCAGGCTGCCTTTGCCAACGCTTATGGCAGCCTGAAAAAGATAAATTTATTTAAAATCAGTAGGATGTTACGCCGATTCAATCAAAGATTGAAAATGTCGTGATGTTTATGCGAGCATGGTGTGGGTTCGCTAAACAAGATTTCAGGCTGCCTTTGATGTTTTAGCTTGGCGCGATAAAGGCAGCCTGAAAACGCAATTCACGCCGCCAACGCCTGTTCCAACTCGGCAAACGAACACACCGCCGTGCCCAGCTTGGCAACGACCACGCCCGCCGCCGCGTTTGCCGTGTGCATGGCTTCGGGCAGCGTGTAGCCCGCGGCAAGGCATAGCCCCATCGCGGCAATCACCGTGTCGCCCGCGCCCGATACGTCATACACTTCTTGGGCGCGGGTGGGCTGGTGGGTTTGTCCGTCGGCGCGGTAGAGCGTCATGCCTTCTTCGCTGCGCGTTACCAGCAGCGCATCCAAGCCCAGCGTTTCGCGCAAGCCTTGCGCTTTGGCGGTTAAGCCCGCTTCGTTTGCCCAGCCGCCTGCGGCATCGCGCAATTCGGCGCGATTGGGCGTGAGCAGCGTTGCGCCTGCATATTTGCTGAAATCCGCGCCTTTGGGGTCAATCAACACAGGCTTGCCAGCGGCGCGGGCGGCGGCAATCATGGCGGCGACTTCGCTTAACACGCCTTTGCCGTAGTCCGACAAAATCACGGCATCATATTGGGCAACCAGCGCGG
>CAJPSG010000122.1 GCA_905373195.1 Kingella oralis | reverse complement strand
CAAACATCTACACGGATTTTTGTGGATTTTTCCGTTTTTGTTTTTTGTGAGGATTCCCTATGTTTAAAAAGCCCTTTGCCCTTATGTTAGCCGTCGTTTTTCCCTTTCAAACCATGGCTGCTCAATTACCCCGCTCTCTCCAACCCGCTGCTTCATCGCAGCGGGTTTCGTTTAACCAACTTGCTGAACAATGTGGTAGCACGGTGCATCCTGATACCTTGCAAGCCGTAGCGCGAGTAGAAAGCCAGTTCAACCCCTATGTGATTGGTGTAGTCGGCGGCGCGCTTAAAAAGCAGCCTGAAACGTTGGGCGAAGCCGTTGCCGCCGCCAACAAGCTGCATCGGGAAGGACGCAATTTCAGCATGGGGCTAATGCAAATCAACAAGAAAAATTTGGCGCATTTTGGTTTGAACTATGAAACCGTGTTCCATCCCTGCAAAAACGTCGCCACTGGGGCAGCCATTTTGCAAGAGTGTTTTAAGCGAGCGGGCGGGGCAACCCAAGCGCATTTGCAAAAAGCATTTTCCTGCTATTACAGCGGAAACTTTGGCACAGGCTTTAAAGCAGATTTCAAAGGGCAACCGCCCTATGTGGTCAAAATTCTCAACGCTGCCCGTGAGAATAACCAACATCAACTGTTGGCATATAACGTGCCAGCGGTGAATCCTGCTGCGCCATTGGCTGCACCCAGCCGAGCCAGTAAACCCCATTCGGCTATTCCCATTACCCCATCGGTGTATGTGAACCGCACGCCACCCACCAACGCGCAGGCAGTCAAAACCGTTCACGCTGTTGCCTATCAACCCGAACAGCGGCAACCTGAAATCGCATCATACGATGATGCGCCCAACACCCCAGCGAGCGCAGAAGCCCAAGTTACTAAACCTCGCGCTGCATGGGACGTATTCGGCGAGTTCTAGCCCGCTACCTTTTCCTCTTTTTCAACCATTCAAAAGCCACGTTAGCCCTAACTACCGTGGCTTTTTTCGTAACTGATGCCGTGCGCCTTTTGATTGTTTCTGAAATCAAGGGGCGCATGGCTTTGGTCGGTTTTGCATTGCTGGCTGTTTGCGCGATGTAAAGCTGTTTTCAGGCTGCCCTAATAGTGAAAGGGTGGCATTTTTTTTGTTTATTTTTTGGAGTTTTCAATTATGAAGTTAAAAGAAAAGCTGCTATTGGCGTGTATCAATGGGCAGCAAGAAGCCCAGCAACAATGGGCACGCATCAACATGAAACAAGTGGCGTTGGCTGCTGTTTTAGTGTTTGGTGCACAAGCAGCTATGGCGGCAGGTGGTTTTGACCAAGCCAACAAGATTGTAGAAAACATCCGCGATGGTATTTACACCATAGTAGGCATCGTGTGTACGGTTCTACTGATTTGGCAAATGGTGCAAGGTGCGAGTCGTAAAAAAGACTGGATGGATGTGCTGGGTACTTGTCTATGGATTCTTGGTGCGGGTGCAGCAATCGCCTTTGGTACTTATTTGTTCACCGAAGGCGGCAAAATGAAATTCAGCTAACCAGCCATGAAATATTTTTCAGGCTGTCTATGTACTTTCCAATAAGGCAGCCTGAAAACAAGGATGCAAACCATGCCAGACTACCAAGAAGACATTCATACAGAATATCCCACTTACAACGGGATGAATCGCCCCGCCATGCTGGCAGGCGCGCCGCTTATGCCGCTCATCATTTGTTTTTTCGTCTTGATGTTTATCGGCATGATAGCCCAGCAATTTATTGGCAGTTCAGCCTTGCTTATTGTGGGTTTAATTCTGCCCATTTACTTCGGCTTAAAAACCATCACAGAAAATGATGACCAAGCTATCAAAATCTACGCCCTAGAAGCCAAATGGCTCTTGCGCAGAATCCTATCGGGCGCAGGTTTACGCACTTTCACCCTACACGCAGGCAAATACGGACGACACAGAGACGACTATGAAAATTACCAGCGATTATTGGAGCAAAACACTCAATCAAACGGCAAGCTCCGCCGACTTCATGCCAAAAATCTGCCAACACGTTACCAATGAAGTGGTGTACTACGAAACAGGGCATTATGGCTTTGTGATTCACATGGACGGGATGCCCTTTGATGGCGTGGATGATACCCACCTATTTAGCCACTTTGCCAACCTGCGTGCTGTTTTAACCAGCCTAGGCAAAAGCCTCGGCAATCGTGGTGCAGTGTGGGCAACACTCAAACGCGAGCGCATCAATTTTGACCGTGAATACCACTTTAACACCGCTTTTTGCCAGCGGTTTAGTCAAGACTATCTGCGCCGTTTTCGTGAAGAAGATTATTACGAAAACCACTTCTATCTATCGCTTCTCATCAAAAGCAGCGATATGGATACGGGCATCAAAGAATGTGAAGAGTACATTCAAATCCTGCTTCGCGCTCTTGCCCCGTATGAACCCGAAGTGTTGAGCGCGTGGCAAAATCAAAACGAAATGCCGTTTTCTGATGTGTACCGTTTTTTAAGCAGCTTAATCAGCGGCAAATCTGAAAACATCCCGCTCACCCCTCAATCTGCCTACAAAACCATTCCTGCCGCCAACCTACACTTTGGCACGGATATTTGCGAAATTCGCCCTGAAAGTGGCGGTAAAAAATATGCCTTATTGTATGACTTGCGCGATTTTGGTTTATCCAAGCCCAAAATTCTCACCAGCATTCTCACCCTGCCTTGCGAGTTTACCTTCACGCAAAGCATGATTTTCATCAACCCCTATGATATGCAAAAGAAAATAGAACGCCAGTTGCATAACTTTAAATCGGTGGATGACCACGCCGTCAGCCAGCAAGAAGAGTTGGTGGATGGCATGGGGCGTTTGACTTCGGGCGACATCATGTTTGGGGATTATTCCGCCTCGTTGGTTGTATTTGGTGATACCCCTGCCAAAGCGGCTGAAAACGGTGCGCGCGCCTATTCTACTTTTTTGAACTCGGGTGCTTATCGCTTTATGAAAGCAGGTTATTCCGCACCGTCCACATGGTTTAGCCAAGTGTTAGGCAGCAAAGACCGCCCACGCTCGTTTCCCAAAACCACGGAAAACCTAGCGTGTACCTTTGGCATCCACAACTATTCGCATGGCAAAAAAGTGGGCAACCCCTTGGGTGATGGCTCTGCCATCATCCCCTTGCAAACGGTTTCTAAAACCGTGTATGACTTCAATTTTCATTTTTCTAATCCCAAAGAAGACAACATCGGCGACTTAATCGCAGGGCATACCTTGATTTTGGGTGCAACAGGTGCAGGTAAAACCACATTGCAATGCGCGTTGATTGCCTTTACCGAACGCTTCAATCCTTATCTTTTTGCGTTGGATTTGGATAGAGGGATGGAAATATTTATCCGCGCCATGGGCGGCAGCTACTTTGCTTTGGAAGCGGGCGAGCCCACAGGGCTTAACCCATTCCAATTGCCCGATACACCCAGCAACCGCGAATTTCTTTATTCACTGGTGGGCATCTGTGGGCAAAACGAAGCAGGCAAATTAAGCGCGTCAGAAGAGAAGCAAATCCAAGAAGCGGTGGATGCCACCATGAATTTGGATTGGGAGATGCGTCGATTTAGCCATTTGCTGCAAATGATACCCAAGATAGCCGATGACGATAATTGCCTGTATTACCGCTTGGCAAAATGGTGCGAATCAGAAAATGGACGCTTCGCATGGTGCTTGGATAACCCTGAAAACCTGTTCAACCCCAACGACTTTTGGCGTGTTGGTTTTGACTTAACCGACATCTTGAAAGACAACTATCCGCCCACCGCCCCCGTGTTGGCGTATATGTTCCATTTGCGTAACCTGATGATGGACAAAGTGGCTGAACAAGATGCGTGGTTTGCCAGCATTATTGAAGAGTTTTGGTGGCCGCTGCGATTTAGTCAAACCGAGGAATTGATGCTCAAAATCCTCAAAACCGACCGTAAACGCAAAGGCTGGTTGATTTTGGTTTCACAATCGCCAGAAGATGCGATTAACAGCCGTATTTTCCCTGCGATTGTGCAGCAAACGCCCACCAAAATCTTTCTGCCTAACCCTGATGCGGAATATGAAAACAGCTACAAACGCTGTGGCATCTCACGCAAGGAATACGAAGAGTTGGTGAAACTACCCTTGGAAAGCCGCACCTTCTTGGTGAAACAATCCAAGCAATCCGCCTTTGCCAAGCTGGATTTGCACGGTATGCACGAAGCCATCGCCGTGCTATCAGGCAATACCGCTAACGTGGAGCTTTTGCACCACATCATGGCAGAGCATGGCGATGATGTGCGCGATTGGTATCAACCCTTCATCATGGCAGCGACCAAGGGGCGCGCAGTGTTCTAGCCGCTTATTCAAGTTGTTTTTCAATCCGCAAATGATTTTCAGGCTGCCTACGTCGTATGAGGCAGCCTGAAAATCTTATTCAACCTTAACCGAAAGCATCCCATGAAATCAAAAAACCTTATCCCATTACTGCTCGCCACGCTGCTTACCGCATCCTGTGCCGAACTCAACACGGCGTTAGAAAGTGCCAACCAAGCACTCGGCACGCTCAATGGCGCAACAAGCAGTACCAGCAGCACCGCCAACAACCATTCGGGTGATAAAACCACCATTGCCCTTGCCAACAAAAGCACCGTGCAATTTGAAACCCGCAATATGCAGCTAGAAGTGTACCAAGATGGCTGCCGACCCAGTGGCGGCGATATGGTGAGCTTAACGGGCGAAGTGCGTAATAAAACCAACAAAAGTTTCACTTTTATTTACAGCATCCCCACCTACACCAAGAGCGGCGCACGCATGGGCAGCATAGGTAACTTTACGATAAGGTGGTGTCCTAGAAAGTATGCTGCCGAAAAAAATCAAGCGGCATCAAAGCA
>CAJPSG010000121.1 GCA_905373195.1 Kingella oralis | reverse complement strand
AGGTGCTGGGCTAGGTTCAGGCGTTGGATTAGGTTTAGGTGCTGGGCTAGGTTCAGGCGTTGGATTAGGTTTAGGTGCTGGGCTAGGTTCATCAGGATGATCAGAAGCGGGCTTAGATGCTGTTATTAACATAGCATGGTTCGATGTTCGCTTAGTAGTATCACTTGAACTCGTAATACGATCTTTTTTGCAGGCGGTTAATGCAAATAAACAGCAAGTAGTTATAGTTAGAATTTTAGGGAGCATAAATACATACCTCTTAAAGTTAAATAAAACAACAATATTTAGTAAATAAAATATTTTAACAACATATATTTCATATGTGCATTAATAGGTTTTCAAGACATAGACACCTTGACCATCAGCGTATTTGCTATAAGGTAAATTGATGCGACTTGTACCCATAGCATTTTGTAAGGTAAGTACTAAGCGATAGCCTGAATGATTGGTCAGATTACTGGGGATAAATAGTGATACTTTGTGTACCTGTGCTTTGGTAGTGGCTTGGCTTTCGTTATTTCCATAGGTAGGAGATAAGCTGGATAACGTAAAATTGTTATCGCGTACTTGACTGATAACATGACCGCTTTGATCTTGCAATTCAAAAACAGGTTGGAAATCAACAAAACCATATCCAGCGCCTGCGTTAAGTACCATATATTCAATATTCGCAGTTTGTCCTGCAACTAAGTTGCTGGGAATTTGAATTTGAGGGAATTGTAGGCGATAACCGATTGCTAACTGTGATTTACGCAGTTCTTCCATTGCGTCTGCATCTTTTAGCAAAGAGTATGGATTAGCATGTAGCCGTGCAAAGTTTGCTCCTGACTCAATAATATTTTGTCGATAAAAGGCAGAGGGATTAAGAAAAGTATCAATTTCTAAACCGATAGGTGCTTTACTTTGAGCGAGGCTTAACACATCTTTATTCCACGCACGTCCATTGGGATTACTACTACTTTTATCTACGGAAATACTGTGGTCATCTACGCCGTAGCCTTGGGTAAGTGCATAGGTTACAGCTTCTTTGCCTAAGTCATCATTAATAATGAGTTGGGTATTAGGGAAAGCCTTGCGTAATAGGTCAATATGGGTTTTGTAGCTATCTAGCGAACGTGGAATATTATCTACTTGGTATGATGTGCCCTCACCCACGCGACCAATTGAACCTAATTCAATAAACGAAACCCAGTCTCTACCATCGTAGCGTTTGGCAGCAGCTTTATAAAAATTTTGCAATTTAGTTAGTAATATAGGGTCGTCATAGTTTGCTGCCCATGCGTTATTGTTACTATAACCATCGCAATCCAATGCTACGCCTCTTGCACCTGCATCACGCACCCAAAGTGGAGTGGCTTGCATATCAGCGTGATCACATAAAAAATTGGTGTAAAACTTTAAGGCAATTTTTTTACCTTTGTTGATTAATGGCACAGCAGAATTTTCTATGTATGCCCAGTTATATTTTCCTTCGTTAGGTTCTAATTTTTCCCAGCTAACACGATAGGAAATAATATCAACGTGTAGTTTATCTAGCAGAGCGTTGTATTCATCAATAGATAAATCATCATCAACCAATTTAACATCATCTAGCGTGTAATACATTTGATTGAAACCCATACCAGGATTGGTAAGAGGTTGCATGTCATCTGTCCATTTAATAGTTTCGCTGGCAATAGGTTTAGGTTGTTTATTATTATTATTATTAGAAGTAATGTCAGGTAGTGGTTTAGGTTTAAGTTGCTCATCAGGATTAGGCGTTGGTTCAGATTGGTTATTAAGATTAGGTATTGGGTCGGGCTGTTTATTGGGATTGTGTATTATGCGTCCATTATCATTGTTTGATTTAACTGAATTAACTAGCATTGCTTTGGAATTATTAGAGGGTGATCTGCTAGTATTAGACGGTTTAATACGATCGCGATTACATGCGGTCAGACTAAGTATGCAACTTAAAGCGATAACAAGATGAGTACGAGAGAACATGGTTGTACAGATATATGGTTAATAATTTTATCAATAAGCAAATTTGGTGCCATTATAGGGTGTTGTAAAGATTTCAGGCTGCCTTTGATATTGGCGTATCAGGGGCAGCCTGAAACACTGTTTACCCGCCCACCGTCTCCGCCAAAAACCGCAACACGCAAGCAAGTTCTTCGGCGGTTTCTTGTTGCGTGCCGTTGCCGGTGTGCCCGCCGCTGGCGGGGGCGTAGAGATGGCTGGGGGCTTGGTGGGCGCGCAGTTGGGCGTGGAATTTGAGCGCGTGGGCGGGGTGCACGCGGTCGTCGGCGAGGCTGGTGGTTATCAGCGCGGGCGGATAGCGGTGGCAGCCTGAAACGTTGTGATAGGGGGAGAAGGCGGCGAGGTAGTCGCGCATTTGTGGGTCGGCAGGGTCGCCGTATTCTTCTATCCAGCTGGCGCCTGCATAGAGCTGGGGGTAGCGCAGCATATCGGTGAGCGGCACTTCACATATCATTGCGCCGATGTTTTCAGGCTGCCTTGTGTACGCGCTGGCTACGATTAAGCCGCCGTTGCTGCCGCCTTGGATGGCGATGCGTTCGGCGCGGCTGTAACCTTGTTGGCACAGGTGGGCGACGACGGCGAGCAGGTCGTCCACGGATTTGTGTTTGTGTTGCCGTTGGGCGGCTTCGTGCCAGCCTGTGAATTCGCCACCGCCGCGGATGTTCGCTAGCACAAAGGCGTTGCCTTGTTCCAGCCAATGTTTGCCGATGATGCCCATATAATGCGGCAGCTCGGGCACGTTAAACCCGCCGTACACATAAACCAGCGTGGGCGTTTCAGGCTGCCTTGGTTGTTTGCCCACCCAGTAATACGGGATGGGCGTGCCATCGGCGGAGGGGGCGTGGTGCTGTTCTACGGTGATGCCTTGCGCGTTGAATTGGGCAATTTGGCGGCGCATCACGCTCAGTTCCATCACGCTCAAATCCAGCGCATAGAGCGTGAGCGGGGTGGTGAAATCGCTGGCGGCAAGGTACAGCACGTCGCCGCCCCACGGTTGGTCGGTGAGCTCTATCGCGCCTTGCGGCAAATCAGGCAGGGCGACGGCTTGCCATGCGCCGTTTTGCCATTGCCATGCTTTCAGGCTGCCTGAAACGTTGTCCAGCAGGTTGGCGATGATGTAGCGGCGCGTGGTTTCCACGCTTTCTATCGCTTGGCGGGCGTTGGGCGTAATCAGGCATTGGGCTGCGCCGAGCATGCCTTTGTTGAGCTTAACGGCAATCAGGCTGCCTGCGGCGTAGCTTTGGTTAGCGCGATGCCATGCGGTTTTGAGTTGAACGATAAGCTGCCCCGCAATATAGCCCACAATATCGGCATCGCTGGGCAGGGCAAGGGCTTGGATGTCGCCCGTTTTGCCCACTTGATAATAGGTTTTTTGGAAAAAGCTGCTGGCGGATTCAATCAAATCAATCGGCGCGCCTTGCGGGTCTAGATAACGCCATGCGTGCACCATCACGCCGTTTTCAGGCTGCCTGAAAATGGCTTGCGCTTGATCAAACGTTTGCCCGCGCCGCATCAGCCACACTTCGCGCGGGTAGCCCGATGGCGTAAGCTGGCGTTCGTCCCACGCGGGGCACACCCACACGCTGTTTTCATCGCGCCATGCGATGTGGTTTTTGCCCAGCGGAAAATGAAAGCCGTTGGGCATGATTTGGCGCGTGGCAAGGTTAAATTCCAGCGTATAAGCCGCGTCCGAACCCGCAGGCGAGAGCGTGAGCAGCGCGATTTCAGGCTGCTCCACATAATGTGACACGCCGTCTAAATACACATCGTCGCCCAAGATTTCATCAAAATCGGCAACGGAAAACAGCGTTTGCCATTCGGGCAGCCCCGCGCGATAGCTGGCGGCGGTGCACACGCGATACACGCCCTTGGGGAACTCGGGCGATTGATGGAAGTGGTACATCCGCGCGCGGTGTTCTTGGCAAAACGGGATTTGGCGTTCGTCTTGCAGCCGGGCAAGGATGGCATCGCGCAGGGCGGCGTATTCGGGCGATTGGCAAAATTGCGCCAGCGTGGCGGCGTGTTCTTGCGCGATAAATTGCTGCGTGGCGGGGGCGGCGAGGTTTTCTAGCGATTGATGCGGGTCTTGCATGGGGAGCTTTCAGGGATGGGTTGAAAGGGGAGCGATTTTAGCATGGCGATGGAGCGGGGTTTCAGGCTGCCTTATCGTGTAAACAAAAGCAACCTGCGTAGCGAAGCGGAGTTGCGAAGCTGAAACGCAAAATGGAGCGGCGACGGCTCGTTGCCAAATGGCTGCTAGGCAGCGTTGCTTACGATTGTTCGCAAAATGCCCGCGCAATCGCCCATCTTTTGCCAGCGCATGGCTTGCCAGCAAGTCGTAGGGGCGCGGGGTGAGCGTTTCAGGCTGCCCAATGATTGCGCCCGCGTGCAAGCGTTGCGTTGGTTTGGACTTGACTGCATAGCGTTTCAGGCAGCCTGAAACCTTGGCAAAACCGTAGGTTGGGCATTGATGCCCGACGTTTTTAGTTGCGGCGGATTAAAATAAATAGCGGCGCGTAGGGTGTGTGGCTTTGCCACGCACCGTTTAGCCATGTTTATTTAATGCAGCATGGCAAAGCCATACACCAAACGGCGTTTTAGGCTGCCTTGGGCGTTACACAGATTGTCAAACGCAATCCACCCATACCAAAGGCAGCCTGAAAATTCAGCCCGTAGGGTGGGCAACTCGTTGCCCACCATGAATTACAGATATGTTGGTGGGCAATTAAATTACCCACCCTACCGTTTGATAGATTTGGCAAAAAAGGCAGCCTGAAAAAAGGGTTGATGCTTTGTGGTTAGCTTTGTGTGTAGCTTTAACCATGCGCTTCATGCCAGCGGGGCACTTACTTTTC
>CAJPSG010000120.1 GCA_905373195.1 Kingella oralis | reverse complement strand
TGACTGCTTGCGTTTTTGCTGATGAAACGGGCATCGCTTTAATTTCAGGCTGCCTAAACGCGCAACCCGTCAGCGCGGCAACTTCGCGCGCGATGCCTTTAATGCTCAAACAATCGGCGCGGTTGGGCGTGATTTTCAGCGTGAACAGCGTGTCGTCCAAGTCCAAATAATCGCGGATATTCATGCCCACGGGCGCGTTATCGGGTAAAATCAACAAGCCGTTTACTCCGTCATCGTTGCCTAACTCTTTGGCGGAACACAGCATGCCGTTGGATTCCACGCCGCGCATTTTGGTGGGCTTGATTTTGAAATTTTCAGGCAGCACTGCGCCCGCCAAGGCGCACGGCACTTTCACGCCCACGCGCACATTGGGCGCACCGCACACAATTTGCAGCAGCTCGCCCGTGCCCGCGTTTACTTGGGTAACGTTGAGGCGGTCGGCATCGGGGTGTTTTTCAATGGATTTCACTTCCGCCACCACCACGCCGCTAAACATCGGCGCGGCAGGCGCGGTTTCTTCCACTTCCAAGCCTGCCATGGTGAGCAGGTGGGCGAGTTGGTCGGGGGATAGGTTGGGGTTGGCGTGTTGGGTGAGCCATGAGTGGGGGAATTGCATGGTGTTTTCTTTATAAAAATGGGAAATAAAAATTATCGGCTTGGCAAACCAAGCCATGCTAATGGGACTTCGTTAAATAAATAATGACAATTCATGCTGTGAATATAATCCAAAGTATCCCGATAAACAGGGTCTCTAAACCAATCATTCAACACATAAACATATTCAATACGCCAGCCTAAATCACGAACCAGCTTGCTGTATTGTTTTCTTTTAAAATCACAAGTTTGCAATTTTTCATCTACTGAACCTGATACTTGTTGAAATTTAATCTCAATGATAAACAAAGTATCACGCACAATCACAAACAAAGCATTGTCAGGCTCTAAACGTTTGGATAAATGTTCTTGCCAATTAACGCAATATGGTTCTTGTTCCAAAAACCGATAAAGTTCGCGTTTTTTAAAGCAATAGGCTAGTTTTTCGTGGTTAAACCAGATTTCATATCCTGTGCGATTGGTGGATTCAATAATTGAATAACCCTCAATATTTTCAAATATTTGCCGAATATCGGTGCGCTGTTCAAAGCGTAATCCTGTGGTGGTGTTGCCGCCACCTGTACCGCCTTTAATCATGTTTGCAATCTCTTTTTCGCCAATTCAAAAAATTCATCATTTATTTCGCAGCCGCAAAAATTTCTACCGTGTTTTAACGCGGCTACGCCTGTTGTGCCGCTGCCCATAAAGGGGTCAAAAATCCAATCGTTTGGGTTTGAGGCAGCCTGAATACATCGTTCTAGCAACGCTAACGGTTTTTGCGTGGGGTGTTTGCCCAATGTTTTTTCAGATGCGGCAGGCGGTGCAATTTGCCAGACGCTTTTCATTTGTTTGCCACCGTTTTGTGCTTTCATCACATCATATTGAAAGGTGTGTTTGGCGCGTTTGCCCTTTTTTGCCCAAAGCAGCGTTTCGGTGGAATGGGTAAAGAAACGGCAGGATAAATTGGGCGGTGGATTGGGCTTTTCCCATGTGATGTTGTTCAGTATGTGGTAGCCCAAGGTTTGCATTAAATAACCAATTAAATAGATATTGTGATGCGTGCCGCATACCCAAATGCTGCCGTTGGGTTTGAGTAGCGCGTAGCACAATCCCAGCCATTCTTCGTAAAACGCCATATCTGCTGCCATGCCTTGCGATTTATCCCAATCGCCTTTGTTTACCGACACCATTTGCCCATTTTGACAAGTAAACCCGCCATTGGATAAAAAATAGGGCGGATCGGCGAAAATCATATCAAAACAGCCATTGGGGTATTTATCCAAAATTCGCCGCATCACCAGCAGCGCATTTTCGTGATAAATAATGTGGTTTTCGGCATGGTGTTTTTTCAGACTGCCTGAAATGAGGATGCGGTTATTCATAAATCGCCAACAATTCGCCAACTTTTTTTCTGCGCTCGCCATTGGCAGCAATATTTCGTTGCACTTCAACGGTTTGAATTTTTGCATGGCGATACAGGCTGCGGGTGAATGGGGTGTCGTGGTTGGAAATCAACACGCTTTGTGCTTGCTGCGCGACAAGTTGCGCGGCTTGTGCTAAACGCTGTTGGTCGTTTGCATTAAAACCGTTTTGGCTGTATGCGGTAAATGAAGCGGTTTCGCTTAACGGTGCATACGGTGGGTCGCAATACACCGCATCATTGCTTGTTGCCAAATTTAAGGCAGCCTGAAAATCGCCACACATCAATGTGATGCGGTTGGATTTTTGGATAAACGCTTGCATTTCTCGCTCGGGGAAATAGGGCGATTGGTATTTGCCAAATGGCACATTAAAGCCGCCTTTGCTGTTGTAGCGGCATAAGCCATTGAATGAATGGCGGTTTAAATAAATAAACAGCGCGGCACGTTCTTCTGTGTTTTGGCTGGCGTTAAATTGCTGGCGCAAGGCATAAAATTGCGTGTCTTGGTTGTTTTGGGCTGTGAAAAATGAGCGTGCGTAATCAATAAATGCTTGTTGTTGGTGTTTTAACGCTTGATACAGGTTAATCAAATCGGTATTGCTGTCGTTTAACAAATAAGCATCGTATTCCAAAGCCAGCGATAAAGCTGCTGAACCTGCAAAGGGCTCAATCAGGCGATGGCGCGAGTGTGCGGGCAAGTGCGATTGGATAAAGGGTGCAAGTTTGGCTTTGCCGCCTGCCCATTTTAGAAAGGGCTTGGATGAGGTTTTCAGGCTGCCTATTGGGATTTTGTTCATTTTATCTTGGTGGTGTGTTGGCATGGCTATGTGTAATGGCGCTACATTATTTCGGGCATTCAAATGTTATTTCACTATGCAAATTTTGGATTTTAAGCCGCCATCAAAAAACCGCGCCTTTTTCGCAGCGCGGCATTATAACCGATTTCAGGCTGCCTTTTTCAGGCTGCGTGTAGCTGGTTTACGCGTTCCACTTCTTCTTTGCTGCCCAATATCACCGCAACGCGTTGATGCAAATTGGTGGGCTTTATGGACAAAATGTCTTGGTATGCGTTGCTGGCTGCGCCGCCTGCTTGGGTAACGAGTAGGCTCATGGGATTGGCTTCATACATCAGGCGCAGTTTGCCTGCTTTGCTGGGGTCGCGGTTGTCTTTGGGGTAGAGGAACACGCCGCCGCGCATCAGGATGCGGTGCACTTCTGCCACCATGCTGGCGACCCAGCGCATATTGTAGTTTTTGCCGCGCGCGCCTTCTTTGCCTGCGAGCAGTTCGGCGATGTAGCGTTGTGTAGGGGCTTCCCAATGGCGTTGGTTGGAGGCGTTGATGGCAAATTCTGCGGTTTGTACGGGGATTTGCGGGGTATGGGTGAGGATAAATTCGTTGTGCTCGTTCAGCGTGAAGCCGTACACGCCGTGTTTGAAGGTGAGCATCAGCAGGGTTTGCACGCCGTATAACACATAGCCCGCGGCGATTTGGGCGTTGCCTTGCTGCAAGAACGATTCGGTTTTCAGGCTGCCTTGCGGTTTGGACAAGATGGAAAATATGGTGCCGATGGAAATGTTGACATCAATATTGGATGAACCATCTAAGGGATCAAATAACACAAGATGCTTGCCATCTTCATGGCAGGAAACGAAGGTATCTTCTTCTTCGCTTGCCAGCCCTGCCACGCTGGGTGTGGCTTGGAGTGCGGTAATCAGGATTTGATTGGCGAGCACGTCCAAATTTTTTTGTGTTTCGCCTTGAATGTTGCCCGTGCCTGCTTCGCCGAGTACGCCTGATGATAATGCGCCCAAGCGCACGCGTGTGCTGATTTGGGTACAGGCTTGGATGATGCTGGAAACGGTGGCGATTAAATCGTGTGGGATGGCGTGTTGCGCGGTGTGGTCGCGCAGAAATTGGGCGAGTGTGGTCATGGTTTTGCTTGTGTAGTGAAATGTAGGAAATGCGAGTATAGCATTTTCAGGCTGCCTTTGGCGCGTCAGCAGAGGCAGCCTGAAACCAATAATGAGATAATTTGTCCAAAATCAAGCATTGGTGGCAACAAGATTCAAAATACGCTTGCCATTTTGTCTAATTCTTATATAATTCGCCCATCTTTATCGTGTATTGGACAAACCGCTATGCAATTAGACATTGACCGCTTAATCGCTTATTTCGGCGGCGTGAATGCGCTTGCCGAAGCCCTGAAACAACAAGACCCCGAAAACGCCGCTTCCACCGCAGCCATTTATAAATGGCGCACACGCGGCTCGTTGCCCTTGCATCAGTTGCAAAAATTAACCGCGCTGGCAGAAACACAAGGCAAACATTTGGATTTAAACGCTTTTATCCAACAACAAGACCAATTAGAGAAACCCACCATGAACACAAACAACCGCGTCATCATATTCGACACCACCATGCGCGACGGCGAACAATCGCCCGGCGCATCCATGACCAAAGAAGAAAAGCTGCGTTTGGCGCGCCAGTTGGAAAAACTGGGTGTGGACGTGATTGAAGCGGGTTTTGCCGCCGCCAGCGAAGGCGACTGGGAAGCCGTGCACGAAATCGCCAAAACCGTGAAAAATTCCACCGTCTGCTCGCTGTGCCGCGCGGTGGAAAACGACATCCGCAAAGCGGGCGAAGCGCTTGCCCCCGCACCCAAACGCCGCATCCACACCTTCATCGCCACCAGCCCCATCCACATGGAACACAAGCTGAAAATGAAGCCGAAGCAGGTGGTGGAAGCCGCGGTGAAAGCGGTGAAAATCGCCAAAGAATATACCGATGACGTGGAATTTTCCGCCGAAGACGCCGTGCGTTCCGAACACGATTTTCTGGTGGAGATTTTCACGGCTGTTATCGAAGCGGGCGCCACCACCATCAACATTCCCGATACC